>JBEIPE010000401.1:0-2240 GCA_040377215.1 Halobacteriovoraceae bacterium | reverse complement strand
GCAGGTGGAAGAAGCCCCCATTGAAACCGACAGCTCGACAGCTCCGGCCCCACGACGCCTTCATCAGCACTCTTTCGGTGTTGGTCTCGGGGAAACTTTCCTTCTAGGCAAATACAGCGACTACGGCAAAGACAAGATCACAATGGATCTGTTCTATACCTACGCTGCAAGCTACTCATTCGACTTAATTATGAACGCTCACTACAGCACTCACGAAGATGACCGCGAGGAAATCAAAGTGATGGGTCTTAACGGCGGGATCAAGAGTCGTCTTTTTGAATTTGATAACTTTTCGCCCTTCATTATGGGTGGTCTAGGCTTTTACACTCCACGTGCCTACCGCAAAGTCGACGGCCACTATGAGTGGTCATCACGCAAAATCACCTTCGGTACGAACTTTGGTGGTGGTGTGGATCTTCGTTTGAACGATCAATGGACCGTGGGTGCTCTCGGACAACTTCACTGGCCGTTCAAAATCGAACAAAACGACGGCCCAGATGTTAAGGGTTACTACTTCAAGCTACTCCTCACGCTCGCCTACTCTTTCTAAGGTCAGCGTATGGGTGAAAGCCTTAAGCGCCTCTACATCTTCACGGGAAAAGGTGGAGTCGGTAAAACGGCCCTCTCACTCGCATTCACGCGCTGGCTCCAAGAACAGGGCCATGCGGCGACTTATCTCACTCTCTCTCAACAGGCCCTCACTGATGACACGGCCCATGTCGATGAGCTCCCAGCTGGCTGGGAGAAAGTTCCCCACGTTCACTTAGAGCTAGAGGCCGCCGCTGAAGGCTACATCACAAAAAAACTCGGTTCGGCGTTGCTCGCGAAATGGATCGTCAAAACAGCTTTTTTCCGCGCTTTGGTGAACATGCTGCCAGGCTTTGGCTATGTGATCTCCGTCGGCAAAATTCTTGAAATGCTACATACCGATCCTCAACTCATCATCGTGATGGACGCTCCCGCCTCAGGGCATGCGCTCACCATGATGGAGGCCACCAGCAACTTCCGCGAAATTTTTCAATCGGGCCTGGTGTTTGAAGACACCGAAAAAATGCTCGCGAAGCTTTATGATCCCCAACACACAGGTGTGCGGATTATGACCTTACCCACGGCCTTGGCCATGCAAGAAGCGCTGGAACTCAAAGAAGCCGTTCATAAGCTCGCCCCGCTCAATGCTCAAATTTATCTAAACCACTCGCTCGTCAGCTGGTCTGAAGCCATTCAAGATGCGCCGTTGGCGCTAAAAGAAAAATTACGCCTCGAAAACGAAGTGATGGATCTCCATCCAAACGATGTGGCCGGGCGATTCGCCTACTCAGCTCACCCTGATGCAGCTGGCATGTATCAAGACTTGAAAGCAACGCTAGGAGGTCTCAAGTGAGTCTTCCTGTGCGCTCTTTTGATCTATTCTTTGGCACCGGGGGCGTAGGTAAAACCACGCTCGCTACCGCGCGGGCGATTCAACTCGCGAACGAGGGCCATCGTGTTTTACTGATGACCATTGATCCGGCCAAACGTCTCAAAGATATTCTCGGTCTCAGTGACGATAGCGCCGGGGAACTCGCTATTATCGAACGCTTGCCGGAAGTGGGAGAACTTAAAGTTCCCCTTCATGCTCTCTTGATGTCTCCCCCACGCACCATTCAACGCATGGGCGAAGTGGCCGGAGTGAAAGAACTTTCGCAAAACCGCATTGTTGAGGTGCTGGCACGCCCTCATGGCGGCATGAATGAGATTCTTGCCTTAATTGAATTACAAATGCGCCTCAAAGACGGCAACTATGATTGTGTCGTACTGGATACTCCTCCGGGACCACACTTTTTAGACTTCTTAGATGGCCTGGAAAAAATTCGTAAATTCTTTGATCAACGCTTCGTAGAGATTTTCACTTCGCTCGGTCGTCGCGCTATCGAAGCCCCTGCTCAAAAAGGCCTGATGAGCGGTCTCTTTGATAAAGTCGTCGGTGCTGGAGTGAATAAGCTTCTCTCTTACTTGCAAAAAGTCACCGGCGAGCGCTTTGTAGAAGATTTCTTGAGCGCTCTCGAAGTGATCTATCGTTCCCGTTCTTCGTTCATGCAAGGCCTCGCGATGGAAGAGCGACTCTCCGATCCAACGAAGGCCAACTGGTTCCTTGTGACATCGGTTGAACAAGGCAAATTTCACGAAGCGCTCGATATTCAAAAAGCCGCCGGAAAGATGCACAATCGCGAGATGTTCCTTGTGCTTAACAAAACGCTCTC
>JBEIPE010000032.1:0-14379 GCA_040377215.1 Halobacteriovoraceae bacterium | reverse complement strand
TCAAACAAAGGCCAGATATGGTGTGACCAAAAGTTCCAGTGGGATGGATTTGGCTTATGAGCGTAAACCCAAAAAATAAAATGCGAGTCATCCCAGATCGGCTCGCCGGTAAAACTGCCGGCATAAGCAAAGATGGCGGCACAGGCAATGAACATCCAGAGCAGTGGCCGTGGCAGCGTCATAGCTGCTCCAAATGTTGGATGAGTTTGCGGGCGTTGGCCACTGGGTCAGAGCCCATAATGAAGCGATGGCCTTGAGCGGTTTGCATCAACCGTAGAGCGGCCCACGTTCTCTTGAGAGCAATGCGCGTGAGGGTGCCCCAGTCGTGCCAGGTGTGACGGACAAAATATTCCAGCACCATGGGAAGTCCAATACCAATGATCATGTGTTCGCCCAACGCACGCAGGAGAGTCACCGGGCCCACGCGGAAAATAATTGATTGGGGACCGTTATGGCGTTCACCGATAAACAAAAGCGTTTGCCCGCTTGGTCCTTGGGCAATCGGCGCACCAAGCTGATCGAGGGGGATGAGCCACTTGTCGCAGAAATGCTGGCGACGAAAGAGAGTAAAGTCGTTTTGTCGTTGGGCGAGATGGGGTGGTAATTTTTCAATCCCTAATCGCAAAGGGAACGGGTGGACGCGGCCCTGGGTATCAATCAACGGAGTGTCATCGGAAAGCAGGGCCACACCAGGAATCTGTGCGAGTTCGAGAAAGAGAGTGGTCTTGCCGCCACCTGACGGGAGCATGATGACAGCATCACGGCCTTGGTAGCGAAAAGCGCAGGCGTGAATTTTGTGGTGGCCCCGAAGATCGAGATCTTTACCAGTCAGTGACAAGATCATGAGGTAGGCCACCTCGTGCATCATGTCGGGGTCGGCGCTATAGAGCACGCCTTCTTTAGCGTCGTAGTCATAGCAGCTCAAGGCCTTGCCGAAGTAATCGTTCCAGCGGCGCGCCCCTTCATCATAGGTCACAGAGTTTTTTGAAATCCTTGCGGCCTTTAAGCTTGGAAGCAGGCCCGCAGGGGCAGAGACTGGAATGAGTGTGAGGATAAAATCGGGCGCTAGGGCCTCGGTGACAAGGAAATGACGAAACTCCGTCTTTAAGACGTCTAAAGTGGAAGCATCCTTGGACTGCACGCGAATCGTGCTACCATAGATGGTGATATTGATTTGATGGAACATAGCATGATCTCTGTCCTTATCATAACCCGGGAGCGCGTCGAGCTCCTACAGAAATGTCTGTCCTCTCTGCAGGGGCAGCGAACGCCATTGCCTCTCCAGGTGGTGGTGGTGATCAACGGTGAAGACGCCGCCACGAGTGAGCTGTTGCAGCAGTTTCCCCATGTAGAAGTGATCGCACTCCCTGAGGCTTTGCCACCAGGTGCGGCCCGCAATCGTGGTCTAGCGATTCTCAAAGGTGAGTGGACGTACTTTATTGATGATGATGCGCAAGTGCCGCCGGGCTATTTTGAGTATTGGCTTAAAACAGTACGGGCCCTTCCCAATGCGCAGGTGATTGGCGGCCCTGATAGTTCTCCTCCTGAGAGCACGGGTGTGTCGCGCGCCGTTTCGATTGCACTTTCTTCGCCGCTTTGTACCGGGGCCACACATCGCCGCCATCGCGCGCGTGGTTTGAAGGCCGTACCGGCGACAGAAACCATTCTCACGTCTTGCAATCTGTGGGTGAAAACAATTTGGTGGAAGCGCGGGATTAAATTTCCCGAAGATTTTCGTCGTGGCGAAGAAACCGTGGTTCTGCAGAACATCTTAAAGCAGACGCCAGAGATGTGGTGGGTGCCTGGGCTCACGGTGTGGCATGAGCGCCGTAAAAATCTTGCGGCCCTCACCAAGGCCAGTTGGGGCGGTGGATTTCATCGCGCGCGTATTCTCTCCCAGCAGGGAGGCCCCTTGTGGTTTTGGTTCGCACCTCTATTTGTGGGGCTGCATCTCAGTGCCGTGGCCATGCCGCCGTTCTTCGAGTTCTTGGCGATTTTTTGGTTAGTGATTGTATCCGCGGTCTCACTGTTCCTGTGTTTTGAAGTTCGTCAGCTTAAACTTTGGCCTCTCGTGGTGTTTCTCCATTGGGGGATACTCTTCAGTTACGGGGTCGGTTTCTTGCAGTACCAATGGGAGCGCACCAGTGAATAAGGGTGAAATCACGTGGGAAGAATTCGAAGTCTTGCGACAGTCGAAAACACCTTTGTACAAATTCAAAATTGTCACAGGCTCGATGGATCCGTTGATTCCAGTGGGAAGCAATGTCGTTGTGGATACCACCGCGGAAATCAAACTCTCTGACATTATTGTCTTCTGGCAGGATAACAAGTTGATCTGTCATATCTTGTGGAGAAAGAACAAAATCATTTCTCAGCATGGACAAGTGATCTTAGTCACACGCCCCTTGTTCGGGCGCCGTACTGATTTATCTATCACCGCAAATCAAGTGCTGGGAAAAGTGATTAATTATCACCTACCACTTTGGCGGCTCTGGTTGATCCGCTGGCGGGACTATCGCTATCTTAAATGACTTTGAGCCGCTCAGCGAGGATGTCCAAAAGTTTTGGAGTCAACGGGTAGGCGTTCATCTTTCTCATCATGAAGAATGTGCCGTAATCCGAATCAGGGCAATCTCCACGATAGATACTCATCTTATGCCCAAAAGACATAGGCCATTCGCCAATCTTGTCTCCGCTGAACGCTTCGTATTTACCCCGTGGATGGACCTTGATGGCCTGGCCCATGAACAAGTTTTCGATAGCACAA
This sequence comes from Halobacteriovoraceae bacterium, assembly GCA_040377215.1. Classification (GTDB taxonomy): domain Bacteria; phylum Bdellovibrionota; class Bacteriovoracia; order Bacteriovoracales; family Bacteriovoracaceae; genus UBA6144. The sequence goes on along the minus strand of JBEIPE010000032.1, from coordinate 11,612 downwards.
AGACCGACGCCTGTCCGCCAGAGGTCTAAGCTGACAAAAGTGGCTTCACCATTAGAGCCTTGTTTCTTCAGGCTTTCATAGTTCAGAAACTCGATCTTCTTATTGAAGTGGTGCTGCAGTGTCGTGGCGACTTCAAAGGAAATGGTTTTGTCATCCCACTGATGATTGAGGGCCTCGTTACGGACGACAAAATACGCACTCACATCCGAGTCAGGCGAGAATTTCTTGAGCCAGTTAGGGATGTGGTATTTTGAGCGATTCCAGCTCATAAACGTTTCGCTGATGAGTCCGTAGAAAACGAGTTTGTTACTAGGCTTTTGGTGAGCGTAGTCCACACGATAGGCTAGGGTTTGCGAGCGCCAGGCATCGGGGACAAGAAAGTACAACTCGGCATTCACGAGAAAGAGCGTGCGGCTTTTTTTAGGCGTCGGAAAACGAATGTAGAAGTCGAGGAGGGTGTGTGCGCCATCTCTGAGCAAGACGACGTCGTAGGCATTGACCTGTCTCGTGTCAGCAAAGAAAACAGAGAACATCGGATTGAGCGGATGAAAAAAATCATCTGAACTAGGCCACAGGCTGCTATGTTTTTCCGTCGCAGCATCCGTATGGAGCGGGCTGGTCCAACGGTTATCGAGGAAAGTATTGGCGTGCTTTGAAAGCTGCTTAAGATGGTCGAACATAGTGGCTATAAACTTTCAAATAGAGGTCGTTGAAAGATTTCTTTTTAAAATTTGAGAAGGTGTTGTGCTTTGTATAGTACTCGCGATGGGCCGCTTGATGGAGTAGCGGATGGAACTTAGTAAAGAGTTTCATCTTTTCTGGATTCTTCGCGACAATCTTGGCCGCGCTGGCCACTGAGGTCCACTCAAGTGAAGTGCGGGCGATCTTTTCACGATCAAAACGGCGATGCTCTTCGTGCATTTTGGTCAACGCCGCTTTGAGAGCTTTGAGATTGATAAGTTTACCCTTCGGGCTCAGCCGAACAGGAACTAGCTGCACTTCTTCTTCGAGGCCCGGTCGCTGGAAGCCCTGAAAGCCCGCCCAGTCCGTCAAAATCATCGGAAGTCCACAGGCCTGAGCTTCTGCACAGGTCATGCCGTAGTCTTCGTCGTTGTGAACGCTGATGTTCACGAGACAGTCAGCGGCTTGGTAGAACTCAGGTAATTCTTTGTTGGGACGGAATCCATAGAAAGAAATTTTTGATTTCTCTTCCTTGGTCATCTCTTCCATCAAACTCATCAAGTAATGGAAGTATTCGCTTTCGAACTCGGGTTTTCCAAGCCAAGGTTCGCCAACTTTATCTGGGTCACCCACAAAAACCAGGCGTGCATTGGCCTTGGTTTCATTGCGCCACTCTGTAAACGTGGTCAGCAGTTGGTGAATACGTTTCTGGCGAGAGAGGCGTCCGGTGAAAAGGAAAATGGTTTCATTCTCCTTCCAGCCTTGCTGCTGACGAAAGAGCTCATCGCGCTTTCCGTTCCAGCGGAATTCTTTTGGGTCCACGGGAAAGGGACAAATATCAAGTTGTTCAGCGGGGATAAACTCGCTGAGCATGGCTTTCTGTCTCTCACTGGCGGCATACCAAAGGACATGGGATTTCTCGAGAAGAACCTCGATCAATTCCCACTCTTTAAAAGTCAGACTGAAGTCACCGTAGAGGTGAAAGACATAAGAAGGGTTGTGATTGATCTCTTTAAACTCACGCGCCACCCATGACAGAAAATAAACCGGATGGGGTTGGTGATCGAGAAAGAGCACCACGTCGGGTTTGGCATTGACCAACTTCGTTCCCGAAGCCACGAAATCGTAATCACTAATACGATTAGAGAAATCAATCATGGTCAGCTCAAGCTGATCACTGTTGAGCTGGTAAGCCTTGAGAAGATTGGTGACGATTTTTTGGCAACTCACCCACGCCGAGGGTTTGAAAGAGTAGACCACGCATACTTTTAACATCCACCTATTAGAAATCGCCGAAAAGAGTTGGACAACATAAAAAATCACTGACGTGGAGAGTCGCATCCATGACAGGATGAAGGCATGAAAATTCAATTGCAGGTGTCTGTGGCCGGTCGAGTGGGCGACGTCTTCTCACGTTTTGATCAAAAGTTGTTTGAGGCCCTTTCTCCGCCTTTGATGCCTGTTGAAGTCCGCCGCTTTGATGGCTGTGAGGTGGGTCACGAAATTCATCTGAAGCTGCCGGTAGGCGAGTGGATCAGTCTTATTACGGACCGCGTAGTGGGAGCGGATGAATGCTTTTTTGTTGATGAAGGCAAAAAGCTGCCCTTTCCTTTCGTTTACTGGCGCCATCGCCATATTGTGCGTGGCACCCAAGAGGGTGTTCTGATCATCGACGACATCGAGTACAAGACGAAAAGTGGCATCATGGATATCCTGGTTCGACCCGTTTTATGGTTGATGTTCAAAGCTCGGCATCCGGTTTATCGCCGCTTTTTTCAGGAGTAAGCATGAAGCTGTTTTTGATTTTGTTGTGTCTCGCCAGCTTCGCCCATGCGCGTTCACTGGTTTTCATCGGCGACTCACTGACGGAAGGCTACGGGCTGGATCCAGATGAAGCTTACCCGGCGCAGTTGGAAAAATTGCTGCACGCTCAAGGTAAAAAAGACATCAAGATTATCAACGGCGGCGTGAGTGGATCGACCACCGCCAGTGCCGGCCAACGAGTGAAGTGGTATCTCAAGGCGAAGCCAAGTTTGATTGTGCTCGCCCTTGGTGCCAATGATGGTTTGCGTGGCATCTCTCCGGCCGAGAGTCGGAAGAATCTTGCGGAGGCCATTCGCCTTGCCAACGAGGCAGGAGTGAAGGTGCTGTTGGCGGAAATGAAGCTGCCTAAGAACTACGGTGAGGCCTATCGTAAAGACTTCGAAAAAACCTACAGCGATTTGGCGAAAGAGACCAAGGTTCCCGTGTTGGCCTTCATGCTTGATGGTGTCGGCGGAATTCCCAAAATGAACCAGGCCGATGGCATCCATCCCACCGCTGAAGGTCAGAAAAAAGTCGCAGAAAACATGCTTCGTGCATTAGGACCCCATCTATGAGTTTGCAAGCGAAAGAACTTTCTAAAGCTCACCATCAAGCAGGTAACCGCATTGCCGTCCTTGAAGGCCTGAGCCTCGACGTCAAACCAGGAGAGACTGTTGCGATCGTCGGGAAGTCGGGAAGTGGTAAGAGCACACTTCTTTCGCTTTTAGGCGGACTGGATCATCCTGACGCTGGAGAAATCTGGCTTGCGGGAGAAAAGCTCACGGGCCTGGGTGAAACGGCGCTGGCGCGCATGCGCGCTCGTCGCATGGGGATTATTTTTCAACAGTTTCAATTAGTGCAAACTCTCACTGCGCTGGAAAACGTCATGCTGCCAGCAGAAATTCTTGGCGACAAAGATGTGCGCGCCCAAGCCGAGAAACTTCTGGCCTCTGTGGGGCTTACCTCACGTCAACACCATTTTCCGAACCAGCTTTCCGGTGGTGAACAACAGCGTGTGGCCATTGCCCGCGCGCTCGCCGGTTCTCCGCAAGTGCTCCTGGCCGATGAACCTACCGGCAACCTAGATGTTGAGACCGGTTTGTACGTGATGGATATGCTCTTTGCTCTTGCTCGTGAGAAGGGGACTTCTCTCGTGCTCGTTACTCACGATCCTGAAATGGCCCGCCGTTGCTCGCGGGTTTTGCGTCTTGAGAAAGGAAGTCTTCAGGCATGAATAAGTTCCTGTGGCTTCGCAGAGAGTGGCAGCGCTACCGCGCTTCTCACTTGTTAATTACCGCCACCATGGTGCTCGGCTTGGGTGGCGTTTTTCTTATTGAACGGCTTAAAGAAGCATTTTTGAGTTCCGTGCGAAGCCAAGAGCGCGAGCTGCTCTCGTCGGATCTTTCATTGGGCGCTCGTCGTCCGCTCAAAACAGAAGAGATTGAGCGCTTTGAAAAAGCGACGAAAGATTACGCCGAGGCCTCCTATCGCGTGATTGATATGAGCTCTATGCTCTACGCTCCCGGACAAGAAGCGGCCCGCTTGGTGGAAGTGCGCGTCGTGGAGCCAGGTTTTCCTTTTTATGGCTCACTCCTGACCGCTGACGGGAATCTCAAGCTCACCGCCGACCACCCCCTGTTTAATGAAAACTGCATTTGGTTGCATGAAGAAGCCACGCGCTTATTTGATGTGAAAGTGGGCGATGAGCTGCGCTTAGGTGAAGGCACCTTCCGTCATTGCGGTACCGTTCTTAAAGACTCCACCCAAGGCTTCCGTGGTTTTGCTCTGGCACCACGTGTTTATCTTGGGCGCTCGCGCTTAGCTGATACCCAGCTCGTAGGTGAGGGCACCATCGCTTCTCATGCGCTTCACTACAAACTACGTTCTGATGCAGCAAAAACTTTCACCACTGAATGGAAAGATGCCTTGGTGAAAGAGTTTGATGATCCAGCGATTCGGATTCAACGTCCTTCTGACACCAGTGAGCAAACCGCGCGCTCGGGCAAACTTTTCGGTGATTACCTCCAGCTCGCTTCGTTAGTGGCGCTGATTCTCGCTGTGGTGGGAACGTTCTATCTTTTCCGCACGCTGGTGCACCGTCGTCTGAAAGACATTGCGATTTTGCGTGCCCTGGGTGTGGCCCCCGGAGAGGCCCGCAAGCTACTGCTCTTGCCACTGGCCACTGACTTCTTGGTGGCGATTCCACTGGCGGGACTTTTTTCAGCGGCCCTCTTTCCGATTGTCACCGGTGTCCTCGATCAACTTTTTGGAACCCAACTTCCCCCAACAGGTTTCCCATGGTCGGTGTGGCCTGCGCTGCCTTTGATTTTCACTTTGGTGATGGCGATCTTGATGCCGTCAGTGGAAGAGGCCGTCCGTGTGCCCGTCATGGCGCTCTTGCAAGATCAAGAACGCGTCGGCATGGTGCCGTGGCGCCAGGCCGGTTTGTGGGGCCTGCTGGCACTCGTCTCATTGAGCGGACTTGCGATTTGGGCCGCGCACTCATGGAAGATCGGCGGATTGTTTGTGGCCGGAATCTTACTGGCGACACTCACGCTAGCAGGTTTCACTTTGCTCGCACGCTGGGTGGGAGAAAAAGTTCTTCGTCGCAGCGGTCACATCTCAGGCATTTTTGGTTTGATGGGCGGGTTAGTGATTCGTCGCCTGCTCCGTCGTCCGATGACAACATTGTTAACGGTCATCGCGCTGGGCTTGGGTTCAGTGCTGATTTCACTTCTCGGTCACTTGGAGTTATCCATTGGCCAAGAGTTCAGCTTGGAGTCACAAGATCGGCCTGCTTTGTTTATGTTTGATATTCAAGATGAGCAAACGGAAAAACTCAAAGACTTCTTGGCCGAGACGAAGGTTCCTCTTCAGGCGCTTTCACCGATGGTGCGAGGAAAACTCGTTTCTGTGAATGATCAGGCGTTCAAGAAAGACAAGCAAGAGGGCATGTTCCAGACGCGCGAAGAAGAAAACGAATCTCGTTTCCGTCAGCGCATGATGAATCTCAGTTGGGCCAGTGGCCTCAATCCCAGTGAGACCCTTGAAGAGGGTGTGGATTTTGCTGATGCCAAAGTTCCCGACGGTGAAGTGGCCTTGTCTTTAGAAAAAAGATTTGCTCAACGTCTCGGCATCGAATTGGATGATCAGCTCACCTTTGAAGTACTTGGTGTGCCTTTGATCGGTCGAGTGGTGAATGTGCGCAGTGTGAAGTGGACGAGCTTCCGCCCTAATTTCTTTATTACTTTTGCTCCTGGTGCACTGGAAGATGCGCCGAAGAGTTGGCTCGCGGCCATTGGGCAGATGCCGGCGCAAGAAAAAGTAAAATTACAGAATCAAATCTCACGCAAGTTTCCGAATATTTCTTCCATTGATGTGGGCCAACTTGTGACACGGATGATGGAGCTTTTCACTCGTTTGAAAAAAGCACTTCAGTTGATGGCACTGTTTGCGTTCCTGGTGGGCGTCGTGGTGGTGGGGGCGATGGCGCAAGACCAAGTGTTGCGTCGCCAGAACGAAGTGATGCTGGAAAAAACGTTGGGAATTTCTCCGTGGCGTGTCACGTTGATGGTGTTGGGAGAGTTCCTCGGACTGGCTTTTGTCGCTTTTACCCTCGGTGGGCTCGCTGGAGCAGGGCTCGCGGCCGTGCTGACAGTGGTGGTCTTCGAGGGCAATGTGATTTGGAGTGCGTCGCTTCTACTCAGTATTACTTTAGGTGGCATGATACTGGTCAGCATTCCTCTACTTCTCATGGCTAAAAAAATCTTTACCTGGCGCCCAGCTGGACTCCTCCAGCAGCCTTGAGATAAAATGAAGGGCACATTGTAGAGGAGCGTTATGTTCGGGGTCGATCTCAGTCCTGACGGACTGCTGACATTCTTTTCGGCCTACGCTTATCAACCTTGGTTGGTTTACGGCTTCATCATCGTCTTCATGCTGGCGAGCTCTTTTGGTTTTCCAGTCCCCGAAGAACTCGTGCTTGTCAGCTCTGGCCTCGTTGCCTATCTCGCGAAACACCCCGATCTTTTTCCGCCTCCCTATCCAGGAGCGGTGCCAGTAGATATGTGGACGTTGATGGTGGTTTGCTTTCTCGCGGTCTTTTTGTCCGACTTCTTGGTCTATAGCATCGGCAAGTATCTTGGAAAATACCTCCTCAAATATCCATGGATGCAACGGCAAGTGAATGGCAAGGCCTACGCCATGACACAGAAGTGGTTTGATAAGTATGGCACGTGGTGCTGCGGGATTTTCCGCTTCACTCCTGGTCTGCGTTTCCCCGGTCACATTTGGTGCGGCATGCTCGGTATTCCGGTCTGGAAATTTATTGCCATCGACGGAGCGGCGGCGCTGTTCTCAGTCCCGACGCAAGTGTACTTGGTGGCGACCTACGGCAAACACATTATCGGTTATCTCCAAGAGGCGAAGTACATCACCTTTGGCATCCTCGCTGTAGCTTTTATCATTTGGTTCTTTCGTAAGAAAATCAAAGAGCGCCAGGCGCCGTCTTCTGTTTCAGAAAATCCTCCGCAGCCGTAAAAATCTTCTTCCTGCGAATAGGATCCATCTTGTCGAGTGAGCCCATCGCTGCTCCCATGCGTGCGTTCTTAGTGAAGAACTCGCGGTGCTTTTCCATGAAGCGCCAGTAGAGCCCATCCATCACATCACACCAATCACCCGCCGGATAATCAGACATTTTGCGAATGTAGTTTGAGCCGCAGATGTAGGGTTTGGTGGCGAAGATTCCGCCATCCGAAAACTGGCCCATGCCCCACACGTTCGGTCCCATCACCCAATCCGCAGAATCCACAAACATCTCCATAAACCAGCAGTACACATCATGAGGATGGATCTCACTTAAGAGCATCATATTGGAGAGCACCATGAGGCGCTCAATATGATGGGCGAAGCCTAAGCGTTGAGTCTTCTTAATCGCATCATCAAGAGGAACGACTCCTGTCGTGCCTTCGTACCAATCCTTTGTGAGACGGCGTTTATGCTGGAAGAAGTTTTTCTCGCGCTGAACGTGATCATATTGACGATAGACGCCGTGAATGAACTCCCGCCAGCCAATCACTTGGCGCACGAAGCCTTCCACGGAGTTCAAGGGCATCTTTCGTTCCATGAGCTTTGGAACTTGCGCCATGAGAAGTTCGGGCGGCAAAAAACCATTGTTCATATAGGGCGATAACAGTGAGTGAAACACAAAATCATGTTCGCGAGAGAGTGCGTCCTCGTAGTCACCAAAAAGTTCCATGCGGTTCTTAAAGAAATCTCCCGCCCATTCTTTGGCTTCGCTTCGAGAGGTCGCCAGCCAGAAGTTGGATGTCTCTCCGGGATGATCAGGGAAAACAGCTTCGACGAGTGCGGCGACTTCTTCTACTTCCCGCGTGATCACTGCTTGCGGCAGCGGCGGCGGGACTATGTTCTTGGGAAGTTTTTTGCGGTTATCCGCATCGAAGCTGTACTGACCGCCGAGAGGCTTGCCGTTGCCATCCATGAGCAGGCCGGTTTTCTTGCGCTGGCCTTCATAAAACGTCTTCATGAACGGACGACGTGTGCCGGCGTTGTAGGTGGCAAAATCAGCGCGCTTGGTGATGAACTTGGGACTGGCGAGCCAGTTAAGTTTGAGTTTGTGATCTTTCGCAAAAGCCTCAAGACGCGTCTCAAAGAACATGTCGTCGACTTCACACAGAGTGAGCTCGGTCAGCTTGAGTTTTTTCACCCACGACGAGAGGCGATCCATAAAAGTTTCGTCATTGAGCTCATGGTAATGAACATCAAAGCCCTGGGCCTTGAGCTCTCCAGCAAAACGACGCATGCTCGCTAAGAAAAAAACCAATTTATGTTTGTGATACTTGAAATGCGTGCAGAGTTCGAAGTCTTCTGCCATGAAGACGGGAAGCTTCGCGTGCTTGGCCCAGAAACTATCGGGAAAGAGCTGATCGCCGAGAATCAATAGGCCGTGCATAAAACCTCACAAGAAGAGATCGCAAATCTCCTCGAGAGCGAGGGGGAATCCTTTGCGAAAATCTTGCAAATCATCCCATGTGAGGGTCTTCTTTTTCTCGATTTTGTCGCTGTTGTCCCAGGCGTGTCCAGGATGGCCCCAGTTCACCTGGGCCGTGAGCTGAATTTTACCTTTGTCGGCACTCAATTCGAGGATATCAACTTTGACTCGCGACACGATGGCCGGCTTCTGCTCACGGGGCACGTTCTTCGCGAGAGTTTTCACCGCCTCTTTAACGGTGGCGTTTTGCGTTTTGAGGGCCTGGCCCATATTTTCTTCACGGCCTGTGAGCCACATGACTTGGCCCTGGCTTTCAATTTTAGGATCGTTCAGATAACGGTGAGCAAAGCTCTCAAGCGTATGGATCATAAAGCCCGTCAAGGCCTCAGAGTTTTGAAAACTGGCGCGCAGTTTTTGTTCCCATTCTTTTTTGACCTCAACTTCGTTCATCTACTATCCTCTGATTATGAAATGGCAGGAGCTGCGCAAGGATTTCTATGTTGCCGAAGATTATCTTCCCCGAGAAGTGGCGCAGAGTCATTTACTCGAAATTCTGCGTATAGGCGCTGATCGGGAGCGCGGTTTTCATCATCCCCACCTCAAGCCCAATCGATTCCATGCGGCCCCCCGCTATCCGGTGGATCAGTACATGGGGCTAGGTTTGTATTGGGACCCTTTGGATTATCTCTATCACCCACGCATGAAGCATAACGGGGTTGAGCCATGGCCCTTGCCTGAGTGGTTGATCAAACTCTGTCATGATGTCCTCGCGCAAACTTTTCCTCACCACACGACTTGGCGTGCCGAGGCGGCCTTGGTGAATTACTACACCTCTGGCCGCAAGATGGGGCGTCACGTGGACAAAGAAGAGAAGGATCATCGGGCGCCCGTGATCGGTTTTAATTTTGGGGGCACTTGTCGCTTCTATTTTGATGAGGAAAGTTTTTTGCTACCGGGAAATTCGGTCTACGTGTTTGGCGATTCAGCGCGCTTGATGCCTCATGGAGTGGGCGCTGCTTATAAAAAAAGTTTGTCGTGGGAGAGCACAGGCATTCTTAAAGAGGGCGAGCGCTTAAACATCACCGTTCGTCAGGTGACTTAAGCTTTCTTAGCGAAGGTCTCGCGCACTTTCACCAGCATCTTAGCGAAGACATTCAAGGTCGCCGGAGCCGATTTTTCGGCGAGACGGTGGAAGCGCTGATTGAGATCGGCCTCGAGTTCGATGGAGCGATTGATCACAAAGGTTTTCGCCGCTTCAAGTTCTGCACGACAAGTCAGTTCGCCGGAGGCGCGAAACTGTTGGAAGGTTTGGCGCAAACTTGGATCAAGCTCAAGCATACGAGCGGTGACAAAATTCAACTGACCATTCATCAAGTCGGCAGCAAAAGGTTTACCTGACTGCGGATTAAAATCATTCACGTCATCGAGCATCTGGAAGAACACACCGATGTCATCACCTAAGCGGCGGCAGGTCTCAATGACCTCTGGTGATTGCGACGAGAGCTTGGCGGGAGCGAGACAGCTCCACAGCATCAGACTGCCGGTTTTTTTGCGTGCCACTGTTTCGAGTTCGCTCCAGGTCGCTTGTCCGGTTTGCTTGAGGTGGGCCTGCAGCCATTCACCGTCCGCGAGATCTTTAATGGCATCGGTAAGATCGGTGATGAGATCCATGCGGCCAACTCGTACCAAATCGCCGATGACGCGTGCGAGGAGAAAGTCTCCCGCAAGAATCGCTTGGGTGTTGGTGAAGCGCGAATTGATGGTCGGGATTTTGCGACGCTCAGAAGCTTCATCGATGACATCATCATGAACCAAAGACGCCGTGTGAGTCATTTCAACGGCGCGAGCGTAGGGGACCAGGGTCTCTTCCGGCACTTCAAAAACCTGACCAAAGAGGAACACCAGCGCCGGACGGAAGCGCTTACCTGAGCTATCAAAAAGGGTGTTGAGTTCTTGGGGCAGGGTAGAGACGGTCTCACTAGGGGCCAAATGGAAGTCGAGACGGGTGACCGCGTCGAGAATATCTGAGCCTACTTTAAAACCTTGCACGGTTGCTCCCTGTTGCAGCGTCAGATTATGTGAAGTCTCCCTTCCTGGCCAGAGTGTAGAGGCTTTGTGAGGGGACTTTAAGGCCACCTTTGTGGCACACTTTGATTCTACCCGGAGGTTTTATGCGTCTTTCAGCTATTTTCGCCTTGTGTATGCTTTGTCTGCCTGTTTGGGCCGCCTCTTTCCATGAGATTGTTGAAAAAGACATCGACGGCAAAGAAATCAAGCTCGACCAATTTAAGGGCAAAGTGGTCCTCGTCGTGAACATTGCTAGCCAGTGCGGATTTACTCCTCAATTGGAAGATTTGCAGAAGTTGCAAACCAAGTACGCCGACAAAGGCTTCACCGTTTTGGGCGTCCCTTCAAACGAGTTTGGCGAACAGACTCCCGAGAATGACCAAGGCATGAAAGAGTTCTGCCAGAAAAAATACAACGTGAATTTCCCACTACTCTCAAAAGGCAAAGTGAACGGCAAAGATCGTCGTCCGCTTTATACCTTCCTCACATCAACGAAAAAAACCAGCGACGACATTGGCTGGAACTTCGTGAAGTTCATGGTGGGCAAAGACGGCAAGATCCTTGATCGTTGGGCCTCAACGACGGGACCGATGTCGAGCAGCATCACCAACACTTTGGAAAAAGCTTTAAAGTGAGCTCACTGGCCGTTGTAGGAGCTGGAGCAGGCGGCCTCAGTGCTGCCTTACTCGCTCAGTCTGCCGGAACGGCCACCACTCTTTTCGAAGCCCATCAAATTCCTGGTGGGTGCGCTAGTTGGTTTCAGCGCGGGCCTTTTAGTTTTGATGTGGGTGCCACCACGCTGAGTGGTATTGGCCCGGGTCGACCGCTCACACTGTGGAGTGAACTCACCGGAGCTCCACTCGATGTTGTCGCTGCCGATCCAGGTCTGGTGTTCCATCTGCCAGGAAATACATTTTATCGTTGGCGCGACAGTGAGCGCTGGCAAGCTGAGCTCGCTCGCGTTTTCCCAACGCTTGATCACAAAAAATTCTGGCGTGATATTGAAACGCTCGCTGAGCGCGCGTGGGCTTTTTTACCCTATGTGAACGGC
>JBEIPE010000355.1:0-2836 GCA_040377215.1 Halobacteriovoraceae bacterium | reverse complement strand
GTGATGGGGCTGGGTGGCCCTGAAGCTGCTTGGCAGATGGTGAAGCCGGAGAGTTTGGATTTCTTTAAAACCGAAGAAGCCAGTTGGATGGCCCGATGGGAAATGTGGTTGGTGCCCATCTTGGGCTCACTCATGAGCCAAGAGCTGGTAAGCCGAGTGTCGGCTTCAAGGTCCGCTAAGGTGGCCGTTCATTCGGCTTGGCGCGCGTCCTTCATTTATCTTTTAGTGGGCTTGATTCCGGTAGCGATTGGTCTTTTGGGACATGCGTATCATCCGAATCTCGCAGAAACCGATAGCATTATGCCTCTGCTCGCTAAGCAACATCTCAATGTGTTTCTGTATGTGATTTTTGTCGGCGCCCTGGTGGCCGCTATTCTTTCCACAGTGGATTCGACGCTGCTGGCGGTGTCAGCACTTGCGACCCACAATCTTTTGTATCCTCATATGCCGGGGCTTTCTGATAAACGAAAAGTTTTGATTGCTCGTATCGGTGTGCTGTTGTCAGGGGCAGTGGCCTACGGAATTACTTTCAGCTCAGATTCGGTCACGGAAATGGTAGAGACCGCCTCAAGTCTTGGGGGCCCCACAATTCTTGTGATGGTGTGTTTTGCGCTCTTTACGAAAATCGGTAATCACATCAGCGCGCTCGTCGCCATGGGAACAAGCCTGGTGGTGTGGTTTGTGAGTCACTTCATCATCGAAGCTGAAGCACCGGTGATTTGGACAGTCTTGAGCTGTTTGGGAAGTTATCTTCTGACTGTGCCGTTTGTGAGCAAAGTCGAGGAAGCAGCATGAGCTGCTTCCCCGTAAGATAATTAAGCGAGAGTCGTTGGAGCAGTGAAATCGCGATCCATCACTGTCTTACGTTTGTCTGACTTAGCATTTTCTATCGCTTTGAGACAGATCGTCTGTACGCGAACTGTCAGCTGCTCAATCGCCTGAGAAGACGTTGAGAGGCCTGCTTCGTCCTTAATGAATTTTTTGACTTTGCTGGTCACGACGAGAGCTTCGTCTTGGCCTTGACCTTCAACATACAAATTGAAGTCTTTACCCATAACAGTCTTGCGACCCAGCTTCTGGGCATGAGCAACAGCGTCGCGGCAGCTCTTTACCAAGTCGGCATTAAGGGGCTCAAAGAAGCCGGCTGAGGTGTTGAACTCAGACTTGTCTTTGATGAATTTCTTAACTTTAGAGATAACAATTAGATTTTCCATGGAGTAACTCCCATTCACTTTATCGTGTTAAATCGAAGACCCACTATAGCAGGGGCTAAACGATTGTGTGCATTGTCATTTCCTATAGAGACTCTTAATTGTCGCTAGACGATTTCCCCCCCCCACGGTAGTTATTTTACTGCTTTAGCTCCAAGGACATTTATATGGCAGGGCAGCACAGAATCGTCGTCACCGGAATTGGCCTTACGGCCCCGAACGGAAACTCGTTAGAGAGTTTTCGTGATGCACTTTTGCGTGGTGTTTCTGGAGTCCGTCACACGGAAATTCGTTACATGGGTCAACAGGTTGCAGGCCTCTGTGACTTCGATGAATTCAAATATCAATCAAAGAAGATGCGTCGTCGCGGAACTCGCGCGGGCAGCATTTCCATTTGGTGCGCGAACGAAGCCATCGAGAACGCCAAGCTCGATTGGAGCAACATTGATAAATCTCGCGTCGGTGTTTTCCTTGGCATCACCGAACACGGCAACGTTGAGACTGAAAATGAAATCTTCGAGATGCACCAAAATAATCTCGACTGGAAATCGTGGTCTCCGCACCACAATCCTCGCACTGTTGCGAATAACCCTGCCGGCGAAGTGACGCTCAATAGAGGCATCACTGGACCTCACTACACTTTAGGTGCTGCCTGCGCGGGTGGGAACGTCGGTATCATCGCGGGTGCTCAGCAGTTAATTCTCGGCGAGGTGGACGTCGCTCTTGCCGGTGGCGTTTCTGAATCTCCGCAAACCTTTGGTATCTTCGCGGCGTTTGCTGCTCAAGGTGCCCTCGCCAATCACGAAGATCCTACTAAAGCTTCTCGTCCCCTTTGCAAAACGCGCACGGGCATCGCCATCTCTGAAGGTGGCGCGATCTATGTGCTCGAGCGTTTGGACGATGCACTCAAGCGTGGTGCTCATATCATCTGCGAGCTTGCCGGTTGGGCGGTGAATTCTGATGCGAGTGATTTCGTGAATCCAAATCCTGAGCGCCAGGTTCAGTGCATGCACCTGGCCCTTCGCCGCGCGGGCATGCAGCCATCGGACATTGATATTGTGAATATGCACGCCACCGGAACAGGGGCAGGCGATATCGCCGAATCGGCCGGTGTTCGTGAGGCCTTTGTTGAGTCCTCAAAAACGTATGTGAACTTCACCAAGGGCCACATCGGTCACGCCATGGGCGCCGCTGGCTCCCTTGAGCTCGCCGGCAACATCCCATCTTTTGTAGATGGCCTGGTTCATCCAGGTATCGGCACTGTGGAGCTTGATCCAGAGTGTGCGATCCCGAACCTCGTTCTGCACACGCCGGTAAAATGTAATGTAAAAACTATCCTCAACAACTCATTTGGGATGTTGGGAATCAATTCTGCTTTGATCGTTAAAAGATACGAGTCTTAAGGAGTCGTCATGAACCAAGAACAAGTTCGCCAAGTCGTCCTCAACATCATCAGCGACATCGCTCCGGATGAAGATATGACAGCACTCAAAGACGAAGTCAGCCTTCGTGAGCAGCTCGATCTCGATTCCATGGACTTCTTGGATATCGTGATGGAATTGCGCAAACGCCACAAAGTCGAAGTGCCAGCGGAAGACTATCCGAAGCTCGCCACCATGGCGTCT
>JBEIPE010000031.1:0-14506 GCA_040377215.1 Halobacteriovoraceae bacterium | reverse complement strand
GGCTTTCTCTCTGACACCGAAAAACGTGTCAGCTCTGACACACCGTGGATGAACGGTGAGTATATTCGCCGTTGGAAAAACGCGGCTCTACCAGAAAATATCACCGCGCTTTTAAATGACTGTGCCGAATGGCTGGATCACTCCCAACCTAAAACGCGATAGCCCTGATCAGCGAGACATTGATTCACGTAACGCTGTTTCAGTTCATCTGGTGACATCGCTCCACCCACGGCACCCGCGCCGGTACCAATCGCTGCCCCACGAACTAAGCTGCCACCAAAGTCACCTGTAAGCGCGCCGCCGATAGCACCGATGGTGGCGCCGATCGCTGCGCCTGCTCCAGCGCTCTTGGCAATTTTTTTACCCTCGCTACTCTCGAGGTATTCATCCGCATCCGCGATGCATTTATCAATATCTTTTTGCGCGGCTTCCTTGCCGACTTCCTTCAATTTATCATTAGGATAAAGTTTCGGTTTAGAGGCACAGGCCCCGAGGACCAAGAGCAAAACGAGCCAAAAATTTTTCATGAAGGCCTCCTATGTGGTAGCTATTGTAGCTCATGGAAAAGAAAAATTACATCACTCCCCAGGGCCACAAAGCTTTGACAGACGAGCTGCATCAGCTACTCCGTGTAGAGCGGCCGGAGGTCTGTCAGTTGGTGCAATGGGCAGCCGCCAATGGCGATCGCTCGGAAAATGCTGATTATCAGTACGGAAAAAAGCGCTTACGTGAGATAGACCGCCGCGTTCGCTTCCTGAGCTCTCGTCTCGATGACGCTGTGGTGGTTGACCCTGCCACTGTGCGTTCTGACCGTGTGCAATTCGGCGCCACTGTCATTCTGCGAGACGAAGAAGGCCGTGAAAAAACCTGGAGCATTGTCGGGATTGATGAAATCAACACTGAGTTAGGACGTGTCAGTTGGCAATCCCCTCTCGGACGTGCGTTGATAGGTAAAGAAATTGATGATGAAGCTGTGATCGTGACGCCACAAGGGCAGACCACCGTGGAAATCATCGCCATCAAATATGTAGCTTTAACCTGAGAGGTTTTATGAAAACGTTACTTCTTGTTTTGTCTTTGAGTTTTTCTTTCTCTGCTCTGGCCTTCATTAACGACGTGGAATGCGACGGCAACACGATTGAAGGGGAACGTGCTGTGATCGAAATCGAGCGCGGTTTCGGCGGCAGCATGCGTGGCGCACGCACCATCGTCTACGGCGCGCGTGGCACCAATCCTGTAGAGACTCGCTACCGTGTCTACTCTGCGCGCCGCTTCGGCTCACGCATCGAGTACATCGGCGACGCCGGTTTCCGTCTTCAAGTAGACGTCTGGCCAGATCAAGCTCCACGCTGGGGCCGCACCTACTGGGCAACCTTCAATGATTATGGTGGCCTACGCTGCCGGTACCCGAACGCACAGTAATTTAGTCAAGATTCTCTTCAGAGGGCCACTCCTCCGTGGCCCTCTAGCCAAATTTGCCCAGCGACAAAAATTCCCCCCATCCTAAAATAGAAGAAAGCATTTCAATTCAGCTAAGGATGGCGGATGAAGATTTGGATGGCAGGCATTCTGCTCGTAAGCACTGTTTCGGCTTGGGCCACGGAGGTCCAGTTCGATCGCAAAGATAAATTCCAAGGCATCACTGTTGAGTCCGGTAAAAGCGACAATGTGCGCGCCTACCGCGCCACCTTCACTCACATCATCCCCGCTTCCATCCATGATGTGCGCGCAGGCATCGTGAACTTCACTGAGAAGTGCAACAACATGCATAGCAAACGTCGCCAATGGATTGGCCAAGACACTCGTTGTGCTTTTCCCAATGAGTCGATCATTGAAACACGAGTTGAGCGCAACTTGAAACAACAAGCACCACTCCAAGGTGAAACCGACCACTACATCCTCTCTCGTCGTGGTTACAATCGCGGCTCATATCAATACCAAGAGCTCGTGAGAGAATTTAGTCACAACAACGGTGAGACCATCGAGATTCGCCAAGAGATGCTCACTGAAGATGAAGCCAAGAACTGGCTTGTGTCAGCTCCGTTGCCACACGACTATTCTTACGATCGCCTCACAACGACCTACACACTCAAGAAGCTGTCAGATATGAGTACTGAGTTGAAGTACGAGTACCGCACCGACACAACTCATTGGTTGCTGAATAAAGAAGTGATTGTTCCGCAAGTGTTGGCGAGTCTTGGCCGAGGCGCCAAGGACCTTTGGAAATCTGTGGAAGGCCATCATCAGCGTAACCGCCAATTGGCCTCCCAAAGACCGTAAGACTAGTTAAAAGCGATCGGTGTTCCCAGCTGAATATAGATACGCTGACGAGCACGAGGTTTCTTGTCACCTTCGGCGTAAGCTTCGATAAACATCGACTCACGACAAGTGTTGCCTAAATTCTGCACATCACAGTTACCTGTTGTTCCCATCTCGAGCAGCGCTTCTTCGTTGGCGCTATTAAGCGTGATGGTCTTGCTTCCGAGATCTTCATCAATCCAATCAATTGGACCTTCAGCGCCATTACCAGCGGCCACTTTAATTTTGAGCGGGTACGTGAACTTGAAGTTCTTGCCATCAAGCAAACGCACTTTCATGACAAAGCGGCTCTCAGCTCCCTTCGGGCGATACATCGGTGAATTACGCCCACCAAGACCGCCACGCTTAAGAACCTGCTCATCAATTTTCACCAGCATGCTCGCCAAGTCTTTGCCATCAGCAGAGAAGTTTCTCGGCGCCAAGCTCTCTTCAATCAACTGACGGAACTCGCCCGCCTCACGGCGAAGATTCGCGCGTGAATCAGCAAACAAAAGCTTCTCAACCCATTCTTGTTCATCCAAAGCAGGATGACCGCGAGTAAAACGCATGGCCTCAAAAGTCAGGTCGGCCGTTTTGTAGAGACCGTCTTTGCCCCATTTATTGATCGCACGATCAAGAATATCTTTCATCAAACCACCGAAGGCCTCACCGTCATCATGGGCTTCATTGGCAAAGTTAAAGGCCGAGACGTTGTAGATACGTTGGCCAGCGCGACCAGGGAACTCACGTTGGAACGAAGTGGCCTGCAACACAACTTCGGCCAAGAAGTCAGCGATGCCTTCGTGGAAGCCTTCGCCTTTGATCAAACTAATTTCACCCAAGAGGCGATCGATAATACCGTGGCCAATCTCATGCCAGATGGTGGTGTTATCACGTGCGAAGTTTGAAGCACTCGGCGTGTATGTAGTGAAGTTGATCGTGTCGTTAATGTAGAACGCGTTGTTCTTGTAGAACGGATCCGGGTTGTACAGGTATGCTTGGAACTTGCGTTTTGAAATTTCTGGATCAGTGAAGCCCAAGATCTGCAACTTCTCCATCATCTCAGTCACGGCCCAGTAAACCTGGACCTGGTCGGCACCGTCTTTCAAATAAGCTTCGACGCTGTGATTCGCATCACGCACGGGTGCAGTCATCAATTCAGCTGGCGAACCATAGGTGCGACCACGCAAACCAGTTTTAAAGAGCACGGCCAAATCCCCATTCATGAGGGAGACCATGTCTTGCTGAATATCTGTGCCATAGCGCCAAGGGATAGTGGTAGCTGGAACGACTTTTTTGGCACCTGGGTGGACGTTGATGCTGACGTAGCGCCCATCGAGCACGAGGCCTTGCGGAGCGGTGAAACTGTTATCAGCTGGAACAATTTTTTTGCCCGCATCATCGGCCATGGCACTCAAAAGTGCGTAACTCCAGAAACCCTGTTGAACGCCTTCCGCAGTTGAACCACGCTGCTCATCATACTTACTGCGCAACAAAGGCCCGGTCGTAAGAATCGCGAAAGGGTCATTTTCTTGCGCGACCACTTTATCGTTGAGATATTTCAACTCGAGAACTTCTGGCTCCATGGTCTCAAGTGGGTTGTACCAGTTTTGCTCGTAAACTTTGTAGCCCATCGCTTCGATAGTCGGGAGCTCGGCCTGATGGTGTTCGCGGTAGTTGCTCGCGATGATTTTACCAGATGAGTGAAGGTAGCTCACGGTGTGAGTACCCCGCTGACCAAGTCCGGTGAACACACGCACGAAGGCGTTATCTTGCCACAAATCTTCATGTTCAAAAGTCGCCACAGTAGAATCGTGGTGCCCGACGAGGACTTTGCGAACCATCTGAACTTGCTTGGCAAGATTCCCTGGGTTCTCTAAATAGTTTTTCTGCAAGAAACGCTCAGTGGACTTGGCGAGCAAACCAAACCCATTCAAGAGCGAAGGTTTATCTACGTGCGCTTCGGCCACAATGATTTGGCCCATTTTATTTTTCCAAATGCGAAGGCGAGTGCCCATGATCGGTTTGCCGGCACGCATTTGAACAAGCATTTCAAAATTCGACGTCGCCAATGTCGTGCGCTCAACCAGAGAAAAATCTCCAGGTCTAAAGCTTGTACCCACTCGTGTATTCACCAAACCAATCACTTGTGCGCTGGTTGTGCCGGTTGGCACTTGGGTGATGCGAGTCTTCACGATGTCCGCAAAAACCGGAGTCGCTAAGAGCGCACAGCAGATTCCAAGTGAGACACTTTTGAACGAACGCATGCAGGATCCTTTAGTTAGACGTGAGGCATTTTAGCAATCCCTGTGATTTCCTGGAGAAAATGGCCCTGGACCAGTAGAAATTACAGGACCCCAGGGGTATAACGCCGGCACATGAAACGCTTTCGCCGGGTCTACATTGAGATTTCCAATATCTGCAATCTGCAGTGTACGTTCTGCCCTGAGGTGGAACGTCCGAAGCAGGTCATGAACCTGGCCCAGTTTAAACAGGTTTTAACCGATGTAGCGCCCCACACGGATGAAGTGTGCCTCCACCTCATGGGTGAACCCCTCTCTCATCCTGAGTTTCCTGCCATACTCGCCGAATGCACGCGCCAGAATATGCCCGTCCAGCTCACCACCAACGGGACACTACTGGGGAAATTTCCCAGCGATGTGTTTTTTAAATCGAGCCTGCGACAGATTAATTTCTCGCTTCACTCATTCAAGGATAATTTCCCCGGCAAAGATTGGCGTCCGTACCTCTATGAGGTTCTAGATTTCACCAAACTCGCGCTGCAAGAAAAGCCCGAACTCTATGTGAATTTCCGTCTGTGGAATCTACCGACGACCACCGGAATGAAAGACGAAAACCAAGACTTCATGGATGAGATCCAAGGCTACTTCAACATCGGTGTGAATGAGCGTGTGGACGTCGCTCATCGTCGCTCGAAGAATATTATCGGGCGCGCCTACTTCCACTTCGACACCCGCTTCGAGTGGCCCTCTCTCTCAGCACCGTTTATTTCAGAGAAAGGCTTCTGCCACGCTCTCTCCCAACACGTCGGTATTCACGCCGATGGCCGTGTGGTGGCCTGCTGTTTGGATAAAGAAGCCGGCAACAAGCTGGGGAATGTTTTTGAGATGCCCTTCGGCCAAATCATGGGCCTCGAACTCACCCAAAAAATGCACGAAGGCTTCCAAAAAGGGCAATTAGTGACCGATCTTTGCCAACGCTGCACCTTCATCTCTCGCTTCAAAAAATCGCCCCTACCAGTCTCTCTCTAGGCCGCCCCGACACAAAATACACGCAGGGGGCTTGCGCTACGGAAAAAATACGGATACTATTTCTTTGTACGGAAAAACTACGGAAGGATGGACACCATGGCCCTGACAAAAAAACAAAAAGACGTTCTCGACTTCATCACTGAGTTCAAGCGTGAGAAAGGTTACGCCCCCACTCAGAAAGAAATCCAAGCGCACTTCGGTTTCAAGTCACTGGGCTCTGTGCAGGACTACATCAAGTACCTCACGCAAGGCGGACATCTGAACAATGAATCCAACTCGGTTCGTGGTTTGACTCCGGCCCATATGTCCTCCCAGGGAACCGAGGAGATTCCTCTTCTCGGTAGTATCGCAGCCGGAGTCCCCATCGAGGCCATTGAAAATTCGGACACGATTGCTGTGCCGATGACCATGCTTCGTAAGGGCAACCACTACGCCTTAAAAGTGAAAGGCGAAAGTATGATTGAAGACGGCATCCTGAGCGGCGACATCGCTGTGATTCGCCAGCAAGACCAGGCGGACAACGGTCAAATTGTTGTGGCCGTGATTGATAACGAAACAACACTCAAGCGTTACTTTAAAAAAGCGAAGCAGATCGAGCTTCATCCTGCCAATAGCACCATGAAGCCGATCATTCTCAAGGACCGCGAAGTAGAAATCCGCGGTGTGATGGTAGGACTCCTTCGCGTGTACTAGGCCTGAGTTCCAGAGTCTGCTCGTATCGAACAGATTCTAGGAACTGAGGAGAGAGAACCGAGGCGTGCTAGCGGCACGTCGCAGGTTTGAGCGACGAAAGTGACGAAGAAGATGACGATACGAAAGACTCTGGCCCTCAACTCATAAGTCATGGAGGACAAAATGAGCACACACACAAAAGCTTCTGATCTCTCTTTTAATGACCTTGGCAGCCGCCTCTGCTCTCAAATCACCGAGCGCTATGGTGTCGATCAACGTCTGGCCAGTGAAATGGCCTGGGACCTTTTAGAACTCATGGCCGCAATTGATAGCGACCTCGATGCCCTAGATAGGTTCTACATCTCGTAGCCCTTAGTTCGCACACACATTGAGTTGGCCTTCGCTGCTGGGAATCTAGCGCCACGGCCTTGGTATGTCCGCCTCTTCCTTCTGCACGGGGGTTTTATTATGGAACTTAAAGAATTACTCGCAGCTGCTCGCCACATCCGCCCATGGGTGTTGTTGGTCTTCACTGTGATCGCCTTTCAATCTCTCAAGAACGCTAATCCGCCGGATGTGATGGCTTCGGCTGAACAACCGATGTCTGTCCTGGTGGCCCAACGATGAGCTGCACAGTCATGCCCCACGAAGTTTCAAATCAGCTGCGCGATTTCTCACCCAAGAAGCGCTTTCCTCCCAGAGAGCTTTACAGTGAGATTCGCCAGCGCTTTTTTGAGAAGTACGGCTACTGGCCAGGAGCGCTATGTGGCTTTGATGAAAATGAATTTGATGAAGAAAAAATTCTCTCCAGACCGTCGAGACAAGTTCCGAGTCTGGATGAATTCTTAGATATCGCTAATTGAATTGCGCTCAAAAGACGTTAGATCCTAGGCGCAGAGGAATGAGTGCGGAGGCTTACTCAATGTAAGCAGCATAAACGAATGACGAGTGCAACGACGGAGATAGCGGCTTTTCAGCGCAATTAACTAAAAAAGTAGGCTTCAACCATGTCTTTATCCAATCCCTGGTTCTGGAAATGGCGAGCAAGAAACACACCTTTCACAACGATGTGGTTTTTCACCATGAGACCGCAAGTTTTCCCCTTGATCGAGATGAACTTCGCATTGTCTGGAACGAAGGGCGCAAAATCGAAATCAGCGCGGCCTGCATCCGCGAGATAACTGCGGGCCTCTTCCTCGCGGGAGGGGTCCCAATCTTCAAACTGCAGTCCTAGCTTTTTAAGCGTATAGCCAAACGGGCAATGCAAGCAGGCCGACTTACAACAAGTGTTGCGCGCTTTAAGATAGGCACTGGTGAATACCAGGTTACCGTCCTTGTCTTCATAACTCTTTACTTCGCTCATAGAACCCTCTGAGTCTATAATCCTAGCATGATGCTTTTACTTTGGCTCCTGCTTCTCACCCCAGTCCAGGCCCAACAGGCCATTGAACGTCTATGTTTTACTTCAGATGCTGAGGCGCTTCGTGCGCGGCCAGTTGTCGAGGTGGTGCTGGTCAAAGGACAAGATCGAGTCGAGGTGGATGGCCGCTGTCTCAATATCAATTGTGATGTGAAGCGATCAGAGATTCTTAACCGCTGGATCAAGACTCGTCTGCCACAGGCGGAATCCACTTTTTCTTCGCTGGATGTGCCGGCTTTAGAGTGCGACATGCTCGCGACAAAAAAAACTCGCAAGAACAAAGAACTAACTGATGTGCAGGTCGACGGGCGCAGTTTTCAAGTTTCTGGTGGCCAACAACAAGGTGAGCAAGTTGAAGAACACATCCTCAAAGTCACCTCGGGCGGTACGGCCACTTTGCGAATGGGAACGACAGAGCTCAAGATCAATTGCACCAATAGTGGTACCGGCAGCTACAGACTTAAGTTTGAACAGAACTACATCGCTCCACCACCTGTGATTGTTAATGGTGTCGTCGTGCAGGCTCCGCCGCAAGAGACGGCGACCTCAATATCGACCGAGCTAGAGGCACGTAAAGACACACCTGTTAACCTTGGGCAAATATCTAAAGACCTTGGTAACAAACATAAAAGCGCTGGCATCCCCATGGGCCTAGACTATGAAAACACAACTGGAAACGAGACCGTTGAATGGATACTCCTCATCCGTTAACAAAAATTTACAATATTCTTAACGAATTAAGCCGATAATAGAAGCTAAGAGAGGCTTTTATGGCACGTGTTTTAATTCTTGATGATGAACTCGAAATTCTCAGACTTGTTGCAGACGAACTCCGTCGCAATGGCCATGAACCTGTGGCGGTGCGAACTCCACAACTTGCCCTAGAGATTCTCAACATTCCCTGCAACCAATTTGATCTCATTTTATGTGATGTGGTCATGCCTAACAAAAATGGCATCGACTTTGTGAAAGAAGTTCAACGCATGCCCTGGTTCGAAGGTGAAGTTGCCATCATGAGCAGCTACGCATCCGTGCTGAATAAAGAGATCAATGATGCGGGCATTAAGCATGTGCTCAAAAAACCATTCACGCTCGATGGACTGATGGTGCTGATGGCGCCTTTCACAACAATCGTGGCTTAGTAGCGCGGCACTTCGATCTCATCAAAATTTTGATAAAGAGTATTTAAGCGACTGTGGAGACTTTCCAGACTTGTGAGATGGTCTTGCGAAATAGCTTCATCTTTCAAACGCATAATACGGCCAAGCAAAATCACAATCAGATTTCCCAGCTCATGGCGTAAGGGCGAAATGCGCATGAGATCGCGACGCTCTTTGAGCCAGCCTACTAAGACCTCCGCCGTTTGCTCACTCAAGGCCTCAGCACCCATGGCCAACTTAATTCCTGCTCGTGCGGGTGGCGTCTCGCCTACTCCATGGAAGTAAACATCAGCGGCTGCAGACTCGAGGTGTTCAAGCTGCAGGCCCGCAAGCTCGGCCTTCGCCTGCAACGTAGGAAGGATCATGTGTGAAGGAATGGCGCCTAAGCGGTAAGTCAGCTGCACGTAAGCTCTCAGGTTAGGAGACCCCTCATTTTGCCTCGACCTTCATCGGCGCTACAAGATCAATATAATCTAATTAATTTCAATAACATACATCAAATTGTTTACATATTCGTAACTAATGCAGCGTTTTAATGGCAATCATTATCTATTTTGTTAAGTTTTAAGGGCCGATACTGACTTCATCGAACAACACACACCCACGGAGGGGACATGAAGTTGATGACAGTATTTGCTTTGGTTCTTAGTACTCATGCAGTGGCCGGTGAAGAGGTTTTACGTAAAGTTGATAAACTGCTGGCGAGAGACACTTATCAGGCGGCTTTTGCGTGTGGTGATTCTGCTAAGGAGAATTCACAGAGTCGCTTCGGCTCTGAGGTATATGACTACAGCACGGTTACTTATGTTAAAGAGTGCGGTGCGGTCACTGTCGTTGAATCAAAAGACGAGGAAGATGCGCAGGATGTTTGGAGCCACACCATTTCGGAAGCTCAGTACAAGGCAAGCGCAGGCAACCCACTTCGCATTTTTGAAAATGAACGTGGCATGAAGATTCAAGAAGATCGTTTTGATTGGGAGTCAGCAACAGCACGCAAGCTCAACTATCTAGGTAAGAAGCGTAACGCCTTGGTTGTGAAAGGGCGTGGCGAAGTTTGTTTTGAAGATGAAGAAACAAACCAAGAATGCGCTCAGGCCGAAGTGACGGTGACCATTGTCCAAGGAGTTCCTTTTCTGGCACGAATGGCGCAGTCATCAATTCTCATTCCTGCGTGGGATCTCGGCGCCACAACCAACATTAGTTCATTCAATAGAAAGCACTGAACAATATCTAAATCCTGGTGTTAGCATCTTTGCATGAACACCAGGATTTTTGATTTTCTCGACTACAAAGTATTTATTCAAAAATGGGTAGAAAACCGTCCCAAGAAAGGACGCGGAGAATTTTTGAAAATGTCGAAGGCCATGAACATTCAATCAAGCCAGGTGAGTCAGGTGTTCAAAGGCACGCGCGATCTCAACCTCGAGCAGGCCGATGCCCTCGCCGACTATCTCCAGCTCAGCATTCCAGAAAAACGCTACTTACTCGATCTGATTAATCTCGCACGGGCCGGCACTAAGAAACTAAAGTCGTTCTACTTAGTCTCGCTCCGTGAGCAAAAAACAGAAGCGGATAAATTGCGCAATCGACTTAAGGTTAAGCGCGCCTTAAGCGATGCTGAGAAATCTGTATTCTATGCAGACGCTATTTACTCTCATGTCCATCTCTTGACCTACATCCCAGGGATGAATAGTGCTGAAAAAATCGCTGAAAAAATTAAGCGTGACGTGAACCAGGTAAAGCAAATTGTGGATTTTCTCATAAGTGCTCAACTCATCAAGATGACACCTAAGGGACTGGCCCCAGGCACAGGGAGCACACACGTGGACGCTCACTCGCCTCATGTGCTTATGCACCATCGCAACTGGCGTCTTAAGGCGATGCAAAAGCAAGCGCGTCAATCTGAGCAAGACCTGTTTTATTCCGGGCAGATGACTATGTCTCTAGCGGACTATGAACGCTGTAAGGAGATATTAAGAAAAACACTCGAAGAATTTTATAAGATCATCGGACCTTCAGAGAGTGAACAGCTCTACGGCTTTAACTTTGATTTTTTTGAAATAGAGGAATGAACATGATTTTCGTCCTTCTCTTGTCTGCCTTTTTCTCAACCGCACACGCCGGAGGCGTAAACGGTGGAGGCTCTGACCATCTTCCCGCTGACTTTGGTGCCGCTTGGTTCCTCGACGGAGTTCCAGAGCGGAGTATCGGGGTTTGCTTTGTTCACGATCCCACCACATTTCCCGTTGCGCCTGAGGATGTGAAAGCACAATTCACGGCCGCCATGAAAACCTGGGAAGATTACATCGTCACTCGCAAGATTGATGTGGAAGCTGACGAGGAAGAAGACGTCGATCCAATCTACTTAAAGCTTGTGACTCGTTTTCGCTTTCTCACTTCATGCACAAATGCCGATCTCACGGTCTATCTCGGCGTTAATACTCCCGAGATTGAAGATATCAAAAAACAAATGTTCGATCCGATCGCATTTGCCCATCGCCAAAGCTACGACGAAAAGATGGGCTGGGGTAAAGGGATTATCTGGCTTAAAGGTATGGACTCAAGTGGCTTCATTTGGAATTTGAACGACCATCTTAATCTAAGAGGTATTCTCATCCATGAACTTGGTCACGTCTTAGGCAACGAGCACATGGACGGCACCATTATGGATGCCGCTTTTGCTGAAAAGCTGTTTGCGACAGAAATTCCTCGCGATGTCTTTTATTGGGACATCTACAAGAACGATATGACCAGCATCGATTCTTACAATGAGCTCGTGCAGCTCCTGAGTGGCATTCAGACCCTACCTGAAGGCGGGATGTGGATGGCAGGAACAAAAGCCGAAGCTGAGGCCTTTAAGTTCGTTATGGGCCGATTGCCAGTGGGTACAGTTAAGACCAACCTTCGTTTTGAAGCCACGAACAGAGATGAAAACCTAAATGGTGTCTACGAGCTCAAAGACGACCAAGGCAGTATCAGCCTGCCTCTCACAACGCCCACACATACGCTTAATTTTACCTTTGGTGAGCGCAACATCTTTAGCCGATTTTTGATTCGTGAAAATCAAAATCTAACCCACTATATCAAGCATAACGCTGACTCTAAGATCATCAGCCTCACAGGAAGCATGATCTTGCGCGGTAAACCTATCGCCCTACTCTTTGAGGGCTCATCACCTATCTTTGAAGAAGCCCAGTACCCTGAAGACCGCAGAGAAGATGCCATGCTTATGCACACCTCTCCTTATCGCCTTATTGCACTGGAAGGCAGTGCTCGCCACGTCTTGTACGCTAAGAATAAGTGGCAAGAACTTAACGGCGGTGATGGACGCGTTCGTCGTCAGCAACTACAAAAAAATTACATCTCCAGATAAAGTGGCCCCGGCCGGGGCCAAGGATTCAGTTCCCTTTTGCCCCCACGGCCGAGTGCACCCAACCAATTTACTCTTACTTACGGTCATGCCGGACTTGGCACGCGGGATGCTTTATCTAGTTTGAGCCGGGGGAAGGGACACCACAAAAGTTCACCAAAACATCCCTGAAGAGACGAGAATTCGTCCTTCGCAAAAATCCCACCCCAAAAGTTTCAACGTCCTCACCCCGGCCCACTCCTTTTCTTCATCAAATACCCTATAAATATTCCCCTCTCTTTAAAGGCCCAGGCCTTTCCAGGTTATAAGTTTCTTACTTTTATCAAAGGAAGCTTATGAAAACCTTGTTTGGCATTATTGCCCTCACCGCCTCTTTAAGCGTAAGCGCTCAATCGTTTGTTCTCCAATCGAACGGTGTGCTTCTCTCTATTGATGCTGAAGCCAAGGTCTACGACCTCAACCAATTCATCATGCCGACCAATATCCTCGCACGCGGAAAGAGCTGGATTCTTGAGAAAAGCCAACTCATCACAACGGTAGATGCCAAGGGTTTCGTCTATAAGAAGACAGGCGTGAAAGGTCCGAAAGAGCTTAAGGCCAAAGGCGGCTCATGGTTCATGTCTGATAAAGGTGAAATGAACGTCGTGACTTTGGATGGCATGTACTACAGCTACGATAAAGAAGAT
The DNA here is from genome assembly GCA_040377215.1 of Halobacteriovoraceae bacterium. Taxonomy (GTDB): domain Bacteria; phylum Bdellovibrionota; class Bacteriovoracia; order Bacteriovoracales; family Bacteriovoracaceae; genus UBA6144. Next base: position 1,628 of record JBEIPE010000031.1, on the reverse strand, counting down.
CTCTTCAAAAAAGGTGAAGTCGTTATTTCTGGCGGCAACTTCCTCGTCATCAAAAAAGACAACGTCCTTTCTATGGTCACTGTTGATACTGTTAAAGGATTCACCTACACCATCGCTCCGGCCACTCTCACATCTCTTGGTCTAAACCTCGCTACAATTAAAGAAGTGGGCGGCAACTACTTCGTTGACGCCGCTGGCACACTTTTCACAGTTGATAAGACAGGTCTGATTGGCAACAAGAGCAGCATGGGCAAGTTCGCTGGCCTTAAAGTGAAAGGCGCAAACTACCTCGTCGATGCTTTCGGCGGTGTTCGTGTTGTGTTGAACAACGGCTGGATGTTGATGCCAAATCTTCCGAAGAAGATGGGCGCGATCACCAAGTCAGGTACCACGCATGCTTGGGATGCTGAAGGCGAGTTCTTCAGCTTCGCAGAAAGCGCTCCTGATGCAGAAGTCACCAGCGCAAACCCAACCGTCTTCGCAGGCGTGTTGAACAAACTTATTATCGAGCCGTCGGAACAAGTCGATCCGCGCACTATCGCTAACTAGTCCACGATGCGCTGGCTCCTCTTCCTCACACTATTCACCGGAATGGCCCACGCTAAAAGCGTGGGCTGTTTGCATAAAGGGGTTGAACTTCCTGCCCCGCTGCTGCCTTCATCGGCCCCCGAGAATTGGCAGAGTGCCTTCGACGACACTCACCGCTTACTTTGTAAAAACCTTAAAACTCCGAATGCGTTTTTCCGTGGCTATCGCGCGCGTCCAGCAACACCTTTCCGCGCCGCCTACCTCTGGGACACGGCCTTCATCACACAAATCTGGCGTCACTGGGATACTCGTATCGCGCAAGAACTTTTGGATTACGTATTTCGCTTCCAAAGAACGAGCGGCATGATTCATCATGCGATCGCTGAGATTTTGGTCAAGCCGCTTCCTCAGCGAGCCACGCAGCCGCCGCTACTCTCATGGGCCACCTGGCGTGTGTTTGAAAAATCACAAGACCATACCTGGCTCGAAAGTGCTTATCCAAAACTAAAAAAATACCAAGATTGGTTGCGACTCGAACGCCGTCACCCTGACGGTCTTTATTTCTGGCATGACCCTTACGAGTCAGGAATTGATAACTCACCACGCTTCGCCAATCGCGACGAAAGTTTCTTCGATGACACCCGTCAAATGGCGGCGGTAGATATGTCGAGCTACATCGTCTTAAGTCTCGAAGCGATGGAGAACATCGCCGAAGAACTTGGTTTCCATGACGATGCTCTTGCCTTTAATCAAGAACGAGAAGCACTCAAAGCCACCATCAATGCGCGCCTATGGGATGCGGTCTCGGGCAGCTATCATGATTGGGATTACCGCAAAGAAGACTTCATCCGTGTTCACACCATCTCCGATCTCACACCGCTCGTGGCCGGCATTCCGAACGAAGCTCAAGCGGCCTTGATGGTTTCACGCATTATGGATCCAGCGAAGTACAACACCCTCATTCCATTTCCATCAGTGGCCCGCGATGAAAAAATCTTCGTTAAAGACATGTGGCGTGGCCCCGTCTGGGTCAACATGGCCTACTTAGGTATTCTCGGGATGGATCGTTATGGTTACAGAGCGGAGGCCAGTGAATTGGC
>JBEIPE010000062.1:0-11206 GCA_040377215.1 Halobacteriovoraceae bacterium | reverse complement strand
CTACAGGTCTTTAATAAGTTCTTGGCCATGCACAAACGTCCCATGACCCTGAAGACCTTCACCATCACGCAGGTCCACGAGTACAACGGCTATCTCCAAAAAACTTACGGCTCACCGAACTCCATTCGTCGTCGCGTGCAGGCCTTGCGTTTGTTCTTTGATTTCTTGGTAATCAATCATCAGTTCCCCGACAATCCGATTAAGCTCGTGCCCGTCGCTCCGAAGCTCCTCGAAAAACCTGTGCCGGTGCCCTTCAAAGACCTCGTGAAATTGAAAGATCACTTGCTGCAGCTGAGAGATAAAACCGAAGGGCTTGAGCGCTTGATGGCGTTTCGCAATCTTATTATCGTCGCTCTCGTCTATGAATCAGGAGTGAAGGTTTCAGACCTCGCACGTCTAGAACTCTCCGATCTACTTCCTGAAAAGACCGGTATGCGTGTCTTGGTTCGCCCTCTGAAACGCGAACCTTACACGATTCCATTGAGTGCTGGTTTCAAATTAATATGGAAAGACTATAAGACGGAACTTGAGAGCATTTGGCCCGGGCCAGGTGATGTAAAATTCGCACTCTTCAATGCCAATCCACACCGGATCTTGTCTGGCTCACTCTCCCCACGTGGAACTGAGTTATTCTTCGAAGAAATTCGTAAAACTCTCAAGATCGACATTACGGCGCGCAGTTTGCGCCAAGCGTGTGTGTTTCGTTGGATGTGCTTGAAGGTGTCTGAGGGACAGATCAAAGAATGGCTCGGCGTGGCCCCTGATTATGATATTTCTCTCTATTTGAGTGCCTTCAATGACGCTCGCGAAGTACCGATCTACCTGGATCTGACTTATGCATGAACTCTTCATGCGTCGCTGCTTTGAGCTCGCGCGCCAGGGAGCAGGACGCGTGTCCCCTAACCCACTCGTGGGCGTGGTGATCGTTAAGAACGGTAAAATCATCGGCGAAGGTTTTCATGAACGCCATGGCAGCGCCCATGCAGAACCCAACGCATTTAAAAACGCCACGGAAGATGTGACCGGCGCGACTCTTTACACCAATCTTGAGCCCTGCTGTCATACCAAGAAAATCACACCCCCTTGCGCTCCGTTAGTGATTGAGAAAAAAATCGCTCATGTGGTGATTTGTAATCTTGACCCCAATCCATCGGTCGCAGGCCAAGGTGCCGAACAACTTAAGGCCGCCGGCATCCAAGTCACCACTGGTGTGCTGGAGCAAGAAGGCGAAGCCCTCAACGAAATCTTCTTTCATCGCATGCGTTCTGGTCGCCCATTGGTGCATTTGAAATCGGCCGCGACTCTCGATGGAAAAACCGCACTTCCCTCTGGTGAATCCAAATGGATCACTGGCCCTGAGGCACGAGAAGATGGCCATCGCGGACGTTTGCAATATGACGCCGTCGTTATCGGCGCAGAGACTCTTCGACAGGATGATCCTGCCCTGACGGTGCGTCTGCCAGGTTTTGTGCCTGAGCGTATGCCCTTTCGCGTGGTGCTCACTCGCACAGGTTTACTACCAAAAGCTGCGCAAATATTTAATGATGAGTTTCGTCATCGCACGTTAGTGGTCACCGACTCTGCAACAAAGATTGATGTGCTCCCTCCCCAACAAGTCGTGCGTCTGTCGACATTGAATCCATTTCCCTTCGATGAGTTTTACAAAAAACTCGCCGAACATGGCATTCATAGCCTCTGGCTGGAAGGTGGCGCCACACTTCATTCGCTTTTCTTGCAACACAAACAAGTGGATCGCCTGACGCTTTATCTCGCTCCTAAAATCATGGGCGAAGGCCGTCCCCTCTTTCATTTTCTTTCTCCACATATAAGTTCGCTGATTCAACTTGATCGCCAAGAACTCATGGCCGTAGGTCATGACATCAAAATCACGGCGCACCTATCAGGAAAGAATGTCTCAAGCCCCACTTGATCTCATCATTCTAGGCGGTGGACCTGCTGGACTGGCGATGGCCTTTTGGGCCCAGCAGAAAAATTTGCGTTTCATTATCATTGAGAAAGCCGCCACTCTCGGAGGCAACGCTCAAACCTTCAGCTACAACGACCATCTGTACGATTCAGGTGCCCATCGTTGGCATAATGTTCATCCCGCCATAACCCAAGAGATTAGACAGCTTCTCAAAGATGATTTCTCTGAGGTCAGCATCCCCAGCGTAATCCACTACGAAGGCCGCGAAGTTATTTTCCCGCTGACCCCTGGTGATCTGTTGAGAAAAATGCCTTGGGCCACCTTATGGTCCATGGGGCGCTCTTTCCTGCAAAGAAATTCACATCAATTCCAAAAGGTGTCTTTTGCAGCATCTACTCAGGAGAAGTACGGGCGAGAAGTCGCCGAAACATTCATCTGGCGCTACACTGAGAAATTATGGGGAGCAGCCCCGGCCCTCCTCTCTCAAGAGATTTCTGGTAAAAGACTCGATGGACTTGCTCTCAAAACACTGATGTTTGCCCACAAAGAACATCTCGACGGAAATTTTTATTATCCGACTCAAGGCATTGGGCAAATCTTCCAGGCCATCATTGCGAAGCTACCGACGAATGTTATCCGCACACAACAAGACATTACTCACTTGGTGGTTGAGCAAGGCCGCATTCAATCGATTCATTTAGGCGAGACGGTCATCGATGCTTCTTCATCCCAAGTCGTCAGCACACTAGCTCCTGACACCATGGCAAGGTTACTCGGTCTGCAACCACCTCTGATGCGTTTTAGGAATGTCCAACTGCTATTTGTGGAGATCAAGCGCGCGCACGTGTCTAAGTATGCTTCTCACTATTTCCCAGAAGTTTCGATTCCTTTCACGCGTGTTGTGGAACCTAAAAATCGTTCAGAAACGATGTCGCCATCAGACAGAACTTCTCTAATTGTTGAGTGGCCTTGCTCACCTGGGGATGAAGCGTCTCGCTTGAGTCATAACGAAATCCTTGCGCGGGTTTGGCCTATTCTCAAACGGGAATTCAAATTAACAGATGCGGATCTTGGCGTGTCTCGCAGTCACTTGCTTCCCCATGCCTACCCGCTGTTAACTCTTGAGAGCATCGCCAAGCGACAGTCATACTTGCGCGAGATGGCCCAGTTTACAAACGTGCAACTGCTCGGTCGTAATGCTCAGTTCGCCTATCTTCATCTCCATGATTTATTTGCATCGGCCGAGCACGTTGCAAGCGGCATTAAACGCGCATAGCTCGTTGGCGAACTTGTTCACGCAGAGCAAACGCTGTCTTTGAAACGTGATTGATGTCGTACCACGCGCAGAGAATCAGCACATTCCAAAGGAACCTCCCGACATCCACATGCTTCGCCTTGTGGAGCCCCCAGAGCTTAGAAAAAGTGCTCCAAGACAAGAAGGGGAAATGCTCAAAATATTCTGCTGTGAAATAGTTTTGATAAATGGGCGCCAGGGCCCCATCAAACCATTTGTTATAGGGTAACTCTAAGCCGAATCCATCACGCTGATAAATGGCTTTAGGTAGAAAAGGTTTCATCGCCTCTTTTTGCAAGTGCCGACGACGAGCCCCTTTCATTTTTAGATCAGAAGGCATGGTGGAAACCAGATCCGTCATCAAACGATCCATATAGGGAAAGCGACTTTCCACAGAATGGGCCAAACACATTCGGTCATTTTTCACCATGAGATCGCCAAAGAAGAATTGCTCGATATCCCAGGCACTCAAACGAGTGAATTCGTCATTCCCTGCAAAATGCTCAAAGCACTCTTTTGATATCCGGTAACTCGACTCAAAAGGAACAGTGAAGAGCTCCTGCTTAATCTCATCTTTCAAAACGTGGCGCCAGTAAAGATGAGATTCGGACAGGGTCAGTTCAGCGCCGGCACAAAAGCGTTTGAGCTTGAAATCAAGACTCAGTTTTCCGTGAGAGGCCGGCAGTTGGTTCACTCCAGTACGAATGAAAGTGCGCAAAAAATCAGGTAGCAGCAGGTATTTCTCTTTCCAGTAGTGAGCACCATGTGTTTCGTAGGCATTGAACCACTCATCGCCGCCTTCTCCAGAAAGCAGACCCTTCACATGCTTTTGCGCTTCTTGCGCTAGCAAAAATGTTGGAAGGGCCGCACCGTGCCCATAGGGCTCATCCATGAAGGCCAGGTGCTCTTTAAAGTGCGTTAAAATCTGCGGCAGGCCCACATTGATCTGATGATGTTGCGTGCCCGCATAATCCACCACAATTTTCTGAAAAGCCGATTCATCAAAAGATGAATCCTGAATACTCAAAGAAAATGTATGCAGCGACTGAGCTTTTCCTAGATGTTTGGCCATTCCTATCAAGGCGCTGGTGTCGATACCACCTGAGCACATGGCGCCGAGAGGGGCATCACTTTGCAAATGGCGACGGGTGGACTCAAGCAAAGCCTCACGTGTGGCCTTAATCGCGGCTTCTTCACTCCATGCGCGAGGTTTAAACTCTTGTCTAAAATAACGCTGCATTGAAGCTTGCTGGGTTTTCAAACTCAGCGCCATATAGCTTCCGGCCGGCATTTCATGAATGGCTTCATAAGGTGTGCTAGCGCCTGGAATGTACGCCAACGTGAACATATCAGCGAAACCCTGCACGTTGAGTCCAAGATGGGCCGCGTGAGGTTGTAGGGCCTTGATCTCGGAGGCGATAAACCACTTGCCCTCATTGTGAGTGTAAAAAAGCGGATTGATGCCGTAAAAATCGCGACCGAAATAAACCATCTCTTTAGTGCGGTCATAGAGGATGAAAGCAAACATCCCAGAGAGCTGTTGCAGAAAATCTATTCCCAACTCACGATAGAGTTTGAGAAAAACCTCGGTGTCTGAGTCTGACTTGAAAGAATATTTCTGCGGAAGGTTGTAGCTTTGACTTAATTCACGAAAATTTGAAATCTCTCCGTTAAAACTCAGCACCAAACCGGCTTCTTCGTCATGCATGGGAAGATCAGCTGCTCGACTTAAATCTTGCATGCTGAGGCGCTGGCCACCTAACATCACCCGTCCATCATTCACGTTGCCTGTTTGATCGGGACCACGGTGACGAAGATCATAAAGCATGGTGTGCAGAGACTGAGCGTCCGCATCTTTGAGCACATTTTCACTGGCCACTATTCCGGCAACTCCGCACATAGCAAATACAGTATGCACTTATGTTGAATTCGACAAATCTCCTCGAATCTCCTATCCTCGCGCTCATGTTTACTGGACTCATACAAGACACAGGCACGATCCAATCCATCACGAATAATCGTGAAGGGCGCGAATTTGTCATTCGTACCGCGCTGATTGCGGACATCAAGATCGATGACTCTGTCGCCACCAATGGCGTGTGCCTCACGGCGACACAAATCCAAGACGGAACCTATCGTTGCCAGGCCATTCCCATGACTCTGGAAAAAACCACCCTCGGGCAGCTGAAAGAAGGCGATAAAGTTAATTTAGAGCTGTCTTTGCGTGCGCAAGACCGTTTGGGCGGCCATATGGTGCAAGGACACGTGAATGGAGTGGGACAAATCATCGACATCAAAGACATGGGGAAAACCTGGGAATTCCGCGTTTCCTTCCCGACGGATCTTCGCAAATACATGATTTCTGAAGGCTCCATCGCTATTGATGGCATCAGCCTGACCATTGCCCGCCTGTCAGAAACCGAATTAACCCTCGCTATTATCCCTCACACCCTCGAGAAGACGACTCTAGGCAGTAAAAAAATTGGTGACTCCGTTAATGTTGAGGTAGATATGGTCGCCAAGTATATCGAGAACTTCCTGCAACGCGGGAACGCTCGAGCTGAAGAGTGGGCGAAGAACTTCGCCCGTTAAGGGTGAACATGCGGCCGCTAGACACCATTGAAGACGCTATCAAAGACCTCAAGCTAGGTAAGATGATTATCGTGGTCGATGATGAAGACCGCGAGAACGAAGGCGACTTCGTCATGGCCGCCGAGATGATCACACCAGAAGCGGTGAATTTCATGGCGACTCACGGACGCGGCATGATCTGCGCACCGATCACCACCCACATTGCAAAAAAACTTGATCTCCCGCTACAAACGGCTTCTCTGTCAGCTCCGCTGGGCACTGCTTTCACTGTCACCATCGATGCTGCCAATCATGTTTCTACGGGCATCTCGGCCAGTGATCGTGCACATACTTTGAAATTGATGACGGATGAGAGCGCGCGCCCTACTGACTTCACACGCCCGGGCCACATTTTTCCATTGATCGCTCGAGATGGCGGAGTGCTTGTACGTAATGGCCACACCGAGGCGTCGGTCGACCTAGCGCGAATATCGGGATTCGCCCCAGTAGGCGTGATCTGCGAAATCATGAATGCCGACGGCACTATGTCTCGCCGTGATGATCTTGAGATCATCGCTGAAACACACGGACTCAAACTCATCAGCATCGCTGACTTGATCCGTTGGCGTAAACATCACGAAAATCTTATTAGTGAATTCGAATCAGTTCCGATGCCTTCAAAGCTCGGCACATTTGATTTGCACGTCTTCAAGTCCGAGACCCTTAAGCAAGAGGCCATGGCCATTGTGAAAGGTGATCCGAAACTTCTCAGCAACAACACCGCTCTTCTCCGTGTGCATTCTGAATGCTTCACCGGAGATGTACTGGGAAGCCAGCGCTGTGACTGTGGTGAGCAACTCGACAAGGCCCTTGCCCGCATCGAAGAAGAAGGCTCAGGCATCGTGATCTACTTGCGCCAAGAAGGTCGCGGCATTGGTTTGATGAACAAAGTGCGCGCCTACCAATTGCAAGACCAAGGCCTCGACACCGTTGAGGCGAACTTGAAACTCGGTTTTGCGGCCGACTCACGCGACTACACGATGGCCTCACAGATTCTGCGCCACTTCGAGATGACCGGCGCTCGTTTGATGACAAATAATCCGGCCAAACTTGCGGCACTCAAAGATCTCGGTGCTGACACACTCGCACGTGAAGCTCACGAGATGACTCCCCACGCGCTTAACACAAACTACTTAATGACGAAGAAAACCAAGCTCGGCCACTGGCTCGGCTCGGGCCTTCTGGACCAGTGAGATGACTATGACACAAAAAATCGAAGGCACTCTGAACGCTCAAGGCCTCAAAGTCGCCATTGTTACCGCTCGCTTCAATGACTTCATCACCTCAAAACTTTTGGAAGGGGCCGTCGGCTGCCTCCAACGTCATGGCGCCAAAACCACGGACATCACCGAAGTCTGGGTGCCCGGAGCATTTGAACTTCCCCTCACAGCTTTGACTCTTGCTGAGTCAGGTGATTTTGATGCTGTGGTATGCCTCGGCGCGGTTATTCGCGGCGCGACGACTCATTATGACTACGTCTGTAACGAAGCCGCTAAAGGCATCGCCGCTGCTGGCATGAAGACCGGTATTCCGGTCATCTTCGGTGTTGTCACGACTGAGACCATTGAGCAGGCCATTGAGCGTGCAGGAACCAAAGCGGGCAACAAAGGTTGGGACGCGGCCATGGCCGCCGTTGAGATGGCCACGCTAATGCAGCGCCTCCAAAAGAAAACCACCGTAGACAAGCAGCGCCCGGCCGACTTATAACTACCTGGCTTTCCGTGTGAGGAGATAGGCTCCCGTAAAGCGATTCAAAAAACGTTTCCTATCACTAATAAGCTCTAAGCTTAAATTCGACGGACCATTCAATTCTCATTCGAGAATTCAATCTCCTTCGCATTTATTTTTCAGAGTCGCCAACAGAGGAGAAATCTCATGGCAAAAGCAACGATGGGCCGTTCACGGTTCAAAATCCAACGCCGTCTCGGTGTTGAACTTCCAGGTTTGGGCAAAGCCGGCGCACTCGAGCGTCGTCCTTACGGCCCAGGTCAGCACGGTATGGCACGCAAGAAGCTCTCTGACTTCACCGTCCGTTTGATGGAAAAACAAAAAGTCGTATTCAACTACGGCCTTCGCGAGCGTCAGCTTGTGAACGCAGTTAAGAAAGCTAAGCGTGTTAAAGGCCAAGCTTGGGTTGATGTGTTGATCATCGCTCTCGAGTCTCGTCTTGATAACGTTGTTTTCCGCGCTAACTGGGCACCATCTGCGATCGGTGCACGTCAGCTCGTTTCTCACGGTCACATCTCTGTGAACGGCAAGAAAGTAAACATCGCGAGCTACGAAGTTCAACCGAACGACGTGATCGAGATCTCTGACAAAGGTGCGAAGTCTGGAAACTACCTCCAAGCTAAAGCACGTCCACGTATCAGCGCTTCTCCAGCATGCCTCTTGATTGAGAAAGCTGGCGAGAAAGAGAAAATCAAGATGGTGGCGAAGCCATTGTCTGATGACATTCCTTTCGCGTTCGAAAAGCGCCTCGTGACCGAGTACTACTGGAAAGTTAAATAATTTTTGGTCGTCCATCCGGACTCCACAAATCTTAAGGGCCACTTCGGTGGCCCTTTCTTTTTCCCCACGATATAACGACCCCGCTGAACAACACTCAACGGGTACGGTTTTTAGTGAAATTTTTCACGCTCCTCCTCGCCTTCTCCCTCTCATTTTCAGTACTCGCCAGCACGACCATTTTTGATGCTGATGAAGGCCGTCACTTTATTGAAGTCTATGAACAGGATGGCTCATGGATTGTTGAGGACTACCTGGTTCGTCCAGGATTGCTCCAAGAAAAAGTTCTCTCGCGCTCATTTCCACTTAAGACACAGGCACGACTTTTTGTTGAAGGTCTTCAGCAAGGCCGCACTCAGCTAGATAAATCTTTCAAGATCACAACGCAGGAAAGAAATGCGGTTGCGATTTGGAATGTAACCCAGTCGTGGAATCTTCAATGGGAAGAAAAATACGGCCAGTGGGTCGAGCAGAATCTTGATAAGAACTTTTTCACTCGCAACCAACTCGCGACCGACTGCGCGGATGTGGCCTATGCCCTACGCTGGATCTTTGCGCGCAATAATGGCCTGCCTATGGGAGCGACGCTTGCCGGCACCCAAGTCGTCTTCACACAAGAAAGCGGTAAAGCCGAATGGGCGCAGCTTCCTACCCACGCAGATTGGAATAAAGATCAGCGTTTCTTGCGGGCCTTAAATTGGCTCTTGAACAGTGTGTACACACGCACTCTTTGGATTGATGGTTACCCGTTGGAGATCAGCAACAAAAGCATTCGCCCCGGTGTGATTAACTTGCTCGGTGGCCATACCGAAATGATCGCTCGTTTGGTTAATGACGGAAAAACCATCCCCATTCAACTGCTAAGCTCCACGGTGCCTCGCCAAGTACGCGAGCTCTACGGACGCGCCATGACTGACGGCACTCCGATCGCTGAAGACCAAGGGGGACTGCTTCAGTTCCGCTGGCTAGAAAAGATTCAAGGCACATGGGTCTTGCGTGAGAAGACGGCCATGCCGCTCTACTCTCGTGAACAGTACCAAGAGAAACTTTGTGAAGGCACAGATAACTTCTCCATGTGCATTTATCAACGTCTCGGCATGACCTTCAATCCACGCACAGCTGTGATTGCCATGGTTGATTCATTGAGCGAGTTGGCGCGTGCTCGCGTGATCGTCGCCCGCGAAGGATTAAACTTCTGCGCACAAAATAATTGTGCTCCTGGCACACAAGGTTGGGAAGACCACAGCACACCTACACGGGACGCGCGTTTGTTGGCGGCGTATGCCAGCGCGATTCAAGTCGTCAGTGAATTGAGCGTGCTCGATTCGACGCTCTATGATTTGTGGAACAAAGGCCTCGCCGGTAAGGCCCTCACCGATGTTCATCCAAACCTCAGTCTGGCAACGTTCTTAGAACATCTCAATCTGTATTTGGTCTCTCATGACCCGCGCGATCCTTGGGATTCTCGTTGGGCGAGCACTCCAACGGCCGTGGCCACCACCGTAAAAAACGTCTTTGATCGCCAGGCGCCGCTGCGTGAAGCGCTGCTTGCTCAAGCCGCCACCTGCCGACAAGATCGCTCGCTTTGCTCAGTGGGTTCAAACCTTTTTGCGAAGACTCATACTCTTGAACTGGATTACAACGCACGCTCTTGGCTGGCTCGCTATGCCCATTTTTGTCTCAATCGTCCTTGTCCACCGGCCATGCTGCCGTCACGTTGGGAAAGCACCTGGTTTCAAAGTTCATTGCCCTGGGACAGTCTCGATCTACGCCGTGGAGTGAATCAGACGGCCCGCAAGGCGCAAGTCTTTTACGGCATCAAATACATTGATGAAATCGGCGATGCGATTCTTTTTGATCAGCAAAAACTTGTTAACCGCCTGAGCGGTGCTGAAATTCCCGTTCCCGCTGCGGCCCAGTTGGTTTACCACGCTCAACAAAAACATCTTCTAGCTATTAACGATCAAGGACTGCATCTTTGGAATGGTTCGAAGTTTGTCCTCACTCCCATCACAGGTCTCGCGGGCCTCGCCTATGACACTTACCCGTTAGGCCAACATCACTTGATGATCATCCCACGCACTGAGGAGACTCAGGAATTGTGGGTGGCCGATTTACGCGACGGAAGTATTCGCTTCAAAACAATCCACGCGGGCCTGCAGGCATTTAATGGTGCTGCGATCATCACTCTTAACGATGAACTCGGTGGTAAACTTCTTTATGAAGAGAATGGTCAATTCCATGAACTCACGGTGTCGAATACTCAAATCCCCCATCGACTGTGGGGCCAAGATAACGGCAAGTGGATTGGCTCACGTACGTCCTATGAGACATCTCTCACAACAGTGTATGCCTACTCAGCCACCCAAGTAGAGAAGTTGGTGGATCTTCCCATTACCTATTCTAACTACCGCCTCGGCAATATTTGGCTGGTGCAAACTGAAAGCGAAGCCTGGGCCTTGAACAAAGACACCTGGCTCATTGAAGAGCGCTACCCTAAAGTCTGGCTGAGTCAGTCGCAAGTTTATGACTTGGAAGTTTTCCAATTTGACTCGACGACCTCTGGGCCCGTAAAAGATTTACTCCTTCACCGTAATAATCTGGTGACAGAATTTCAGATCCCACTCGGACACAAACTCATCGCTACTCACTCAGAATGGCTTGGCTTTGAAGACGAGGCCAAAGAGTTTAGCGTCGTGGATCATCAGGGACGAGAAATCATCGCTCCGATGAAAAATCAGGCGCCACGCAGCTGCCGCGGTCGCGTGGACATGGCCCTTGATTGCGCCACCATCAATCCGCAGCTCTCAGGCTGGAGCTATCAGCAGATCGAAGGCGACTCGACTTGG
>JBEIPE010000313.1:0-3335 GCA_040377215.1 Halobacteriovoraceae bacterium | reverse complement strand
CGGGGCTTGTTCTACACATTGAGTGACGAGCTCGTTGTTCCAGCAACGGTTGTTGTAGCAGCACTCACCGCTTCCGCACTGATTTGAGTTCGAGCATGATTTGAAGTTGCTGTAGAGATAGTCGTTGCCTTCGCCTGAAATCTGCGTGGCACGAACCAACTGCAAAATAACGTCCGAAGATTCGGCGACGGAAATCAGTGTACCATCTTCATTCACTGTCAGGATTTCGATCTTACCAGTGGCGTTACATGAACCAATGTTTTCACCTGAGAAGTTCACGCTCTGAACACGCAAGTTACACCCATCGACCAACTCAGTCACACCACTCGCTGGTTGCTGAGTCGTCGACTTGGTATCTAGAGAAACCAAGTCCGTCTTGAGGTACTTCACGTCAACGTTGAGGTTCATGTAACCAAAACGCGGGAAGAGTTTTGAATGATGAAGATGCATCAGATCTAAGGTCTCACCAAAGGTCGGCGCCACTGGATAGAGAGGAGCAAAGTCGAACAAGCCGTTCGGACCGAAGACGGCGTCTTCAGTGATTTCCCAGTTGTTGGCGTTGATCGCCTTGAAAGGACCGTAGTAACCCACGGCCTGTGAATAGATCACAGCATTGGCGGCGTTACGTTGAGACAGGGTGCCGGTCTGACCGAACACACTGAATGACAAATCTTGCACGCCAGTCGCCGTCGTCGCGTTCGAAACACCAGTAGAAATGATGGTTGGAACACTCAACGATTTGTCTGGCAAACAGCGATTGAGGAACGTTGACGGAGCTTGGTGGTAGTATCCACGCTTGTCCAAGGTCAGATCCACTTGAGGTTGTGAAGGATAGACCGCCGTACTCGCGCCTTGAACCAAAGCACGGTCGACAACTTTTGCATATGTATAGAGACACTTCTCATCTGGATCGGCCGAACCATCGGCTTTCAAACCATCACAGGCGCCTTGGCCATTGAAGGTTTTGTCATCTTGCAAACGAAGAGCACGACAGTAGAGACTTGGGTCGCGGTTGGTTTCCACCGGCTCGTTTGCTGGATCAGAGTAATCGCGATAATCGTACATGTCGTAGATCAAACGCTGATTAGAGAAAGGTTGGTTCCGCAAATCCATCACCAACACATCGATCTCAGTGTTAGGCGTGATGCCGGGAGCGCGTGCCACAGTTGCCGGAACAGTCACTGTTTCGCGCGAGACTCCAAAAGTGAAGCGCACTTGTACAAAACGACCGGCCAGTGAGTTGATGTTGATACCACCCAAGTACAAAAGACCTTGGTAGTTTTTTGGAAGCGTGAGTTTACGAACGTAGGTCCCTGCGCCTGAAAGACCGGTGCCCGTGAAATACGTTGGATAGTCTGCCGTGGTAATTTTTGGTTCAACGAGGTTACGAATCTCAACCTTCGGTGGAGCTGCTGTTGCGGCACCGCCAGATGAACCGGAAGTTGTGACACCTACACCACCGCCATTGGATCCGCTTGTCGTGCTCGGAGTAATGTTGGCGCCTGCAATGTTTCGTGTCGGCACCTCTTGGCACGACGCCAGCACTACGGTCATAACCGTGAGCAAAACGACGAGACTATGGTGAGACAAACGTTGCAAGAGACTCTCCTCTGATCTTCTTATCGACCTAAAGGCGCGACACTTTTAACTTCTCTTCTATTCTAAGGGGGGGAGAAAATTTGCCTGGGGGTAAGCTTGCAACTAGCCGGAATACGGTGAGGCCTGCCTGAAAATGCCTGAGCAGGATGCCCAGGTTTTGCCTCATTCGATGATTTCGAAGGTCCCCTTCTGGCGATTCTTGCGAAAACCTGGAACAGGATAAAGGCGCCCATGGAAGGTCACCCAGTAGCCGGGCTTCACCATATGAGCAGCGAAAATCGCCTCCACCACATTTTGAGTGGCGTCCGAATCTTCAAAACCCATCGGCTTCATGGCTCCCGTGAAAACCACCGGCACAGCTGGCTTGGGTGCGTGCTCTGAACAAAAACTCGAGGTGATATCCATGGTGTCTGTGCCATGAAGAACAACGATAGGAAAACCCTGTTTGGCGTACTCTTGAATCTCTTGGCAAATCAACTGGCGATCACTCTCATCCATATACAAGGAGTCTTTCGCCATGAGTGATTTCACCCGAATATCGGTGTAGGGCAAACGGAGTTTTTGCAGGATGGTGTTCTTGATGATGGTGTCACGATTTTGCAGCGTGCCTTCACTCTCATCGTAGATTTTTTCGATAGTTCCGCCCGTGGTCAAAATAATCAGCGGACGTGGATCGTTCAGGGCCATAAAAACTCACCCGGTCGCCCTTGACTCTGGGCCAACCGTCTCCATATTGTTTGAACCAATTTTACCACATTGTTTTGGAGGACTCCATGGCCCGCTCAGGAAGTATTTCAGTTAAAACCCAAGACATCTTCCCTATTATCAAAAAATGGCTTTACTCAGAGCATGACATCTTCTTGCGCGAGCTCGTTTCAAACGCCTGTGATGCCATCACCAAGCGCCATGCTTTTGCTCGCACTGAAAACCTCGAGGCCCCTGAAGGCCATGTCCAGGTTGTGCTCAATAAGACTGCTGGCACCCTCACCATCTCAGACAACGGTCTCGGGATGTCGGAAGAGGAAGTTGAAAAGTACCTCGCGCAACTCGCCTTCTCCGGCGCGGCTGAGTTCGTAGAAAAAATGAAAGCTCAAGGCCAAGACGCCGACGTCATCGGTAAATTCGGTTTGGGTTTCTATTCTGCGTTTATGGTCGCTGACACTGTGACTGTTGATACTTTGTCCTATCGTCCAGGCTCAACTCCTGTGAAGTGGACCTGCCAAGGTGACGTGGATTACACCTTCGATACCGGCACGCGCACGGAGGCCGGCACCACCATCACTCTCCAGCTCTCGGAAGATTCAAAAGATTTCCTCAATCGTTGGAAGACGGCTGAAACCTTGCGCCGCTACTGTGACTTCATGCCATGGGATGTAAGCGTTTTGGATGCGGAAGAAAAAGACGCCAAGGCAGAAGTGATCAACGAGCGTGAGCCGTTGTGGAAAAAAGAGGCCAACCAGATCACGGATCAAGAGTACAAAGACTTCTACAAAAAACTCTTCCCCATGGATCCAGAGCCTTTGTTCTGGTTGCACTTGAATGTGGACCACCCGTTCACGCTCAAAGGCATTTTGTATTTCCCGAAAGTGAATCTTCAAAAGCCGATGCAAGAACAAGGCATCAAGCTTTACTGCAAACAAGTTTTCGTTTCTGACTCTGTGAAAAATGTCTTGCCGGATTTCCTCACGCTCTTAAAAGGTGCGATGGATTCGACGGACATTCCGCTGAACGTATCG
>JBEIPE010000109.1:0-8793 GCA_040377215.1 Halobacteriovoraceae bacterium | reverse complement strand
TGGCCACTTCAGGTGGCAGTGACCTTGGCGGCGACCTCGCGTTGCTCCTGCTCCAAGCGCTCAGCGAGTTTAGGATCAAAGGCCGCAAGAATGCGAAGAGCGAGGAAGGCGGCGTTGGTTGAATTATCAATCGCGACTGTGGCGACAGGAACACCGCGGGGCATTTGTACAATAGAGAGGAGAGCGTCTTGCCCCTGAAGGGCACCGTTGGCGACGGGAACTCCAATCACAGGAAGTGTGGTCCATGCAGCGGTCATACCCGGAAGATGAGCGGCACCACCAGCGCCAGCGATGATGACTTTCAATCCGCGCGTGCGTGCACTCATGGCGTACTCGCGCATGAGATCGGGTGTGCGGTGCGCGGAAACAATTTTAACTTCATGGGCCACATCAAAACGCTTAAGCACATCGACGGCTTTTTCCATCACAGGCATGTCCGTTGTAGAGCCCATAATAATGCCGATCATAATTGATACCTTTGTTGTAGCTCTTGCAATTGAGCAAGTACAGCTGGGGCATTGTCGCCGCGTAAATTGAAATGCCCCATCTTGCGACCTGGGCGTGACCAAGGTTTACCGTAAAGGCAAAGGCTGCCTTCTTTTAAAGCGAGAAATTCTTCTTCGGGTTCTAAGCGTGGATTGCCGTGATGAGTGCCCAGCAAATTTAGCATGCCGATGACAGGGCTAAGCAATTGGGGAGGAGTGAGTGTTTCTCCCAGAGCAAGACTGATAATCATGGCAAATTGAGAGATGTTGCAACCATCGACGGTGAAATGAGCCGAGTTGTGGGGGCGTGGAGCAGATTCATTATAGAGAACTTCGCCTTGGGGGGTGAGAAAGAACTCCACACCAAAGAGTCCATCGTCTCCAGCCGCTGCAACTAAGGCCGTAGCGTGGGAGCGAACTTTTTCCAGAATGGTTTCGGGCAAACGTGCAGGAGCGAGAACATAATGACAAATCTGGCGGCTCTGAATGGTTTCCGCGACAGGGAACGCCACAATTGTTTGGTCTTGTTTGGCCACAACGATCGCCAGCTCATGAGTGAAGTCTAAGAACGCTTCTGCCAGAACATCGCCATGCTTGAGGAAGCGTTCGATGTCTTTATCTGGCGTGTTCTTATCAATGACGAGGTTGCCGTAACCGTCGTAACCGCCTTCACAAGTCTTTAAGACAAGACGCGTATGCTCGGCTTGCCAAGCACGCACATCTTTAAGTGTTTTGACTCTGGTCCAAGGAGCGAGAGGAATACCTAATGAAGTAGCGTGCTCTTTCTCGCGTGCTTTGTTTTGAAATAATCCGTAGGCCTTAAGTCCTGGTAGAAAACGTATAGCTGTTTGGGCTGCGATTTTTTCGAGGAGTGCGACGGGCACAAACTCGTTTTCTAAGGCGATCACATCGCAAGACTGAGCGAATGCAAGCAGAGTGGCCTCATCACGCCAACCATCACCCATGAAAATTTGTTGAGCGTGTTCTACCGCAGGGGCATGCTCTTCTTTTTCTAAATAGAGATGAACGCGAACACCACGTATCTGAGCTGCGCGCGCCAGAAGCATGGCCAGTTGACCACCCCCCAGGATGCCTAGCGTTGTCGAGTTTGCTGCTCTGTGGTGCATAAGTTTTCCTTATTTAAAATATTAGTTTCTCTAATAAATGATTGTCAACAGCTCTCAGGTTTACCTAAGCTGAACTCAATTCAGAATCGGAGCTCACTTATGTGCGGCATCGTAGGCGTGGTGGGAACACCATTCGCCTCACCAGAGACTCTTCAGGCCTTGATGGTGCTTCAGCATCGCGGGCAAGATGCGGCCGGCATTCTCGCTCATGAAATCAACGGACATCGCTTTCATCACCACAAGCAACACGGTCTCGTGACTCAAGCGATTCCAGAAAATGTTTTGCCTCGTCTGCAAGGTGAAATTGCTATCGGCCATAACCGTTATGCGACGGTGGCCATTAAAGGCGATCGCTCGACACGTGATTTGCAACCCCAGTTTGTGAATTATCCCGATGGCATCGGTATGGCCCACAACGGAAATCTCCCAGATGCTCCGGCACTCAAATATGAGTTGGGCCGTGATCATCGCCGTGTGCTGGTGTCTGAAAATGATATTGAAGTTTTGCTCAACTGGGTCGCTCTTGGATTGGGTGAAAATAGCAGCGCCGATCCCTTCACACGTTTGAGTCGCTCGGTGCGCGACACCATGAAAAAAGCTAAAGGCGGGTTTGCTGTCGTCGGCATTTGGGGCGGGCACGGATTGTTTGCATTCCGCGATCCGCAAGGTCTGCGTCCTCTCGTTCTCGGCCGCAAAGTTATTGATGGAAATGAATCCTGGATGCTGGCTTCTGAAACCAGTGCTCTCATGTTCACCGGTTACACGCCGGTGCGCGATGTCGCCCCAGGAGAGTTGCTTTTCATTCGCCCGGGCCAGCAGCCAGAGAGCGTCATTCTGCAAGAAGAGAAAAAGGCCCACTGCTTTTTCGAATGGATCTATTTCTCCAGCGCTGAATCCACCATCAATGGTTTGGGCGTGCACAATGTTCGCCTGACGTTAGGCCAGAAACTCGCCAAACAAGCTCGCACTTTGCAAAGTGAAGGGCGCTTGGATGTAGATGTGGTAGTGCCCGTGCCAGATACGAGTCGTCCGTCGGCGATTTCTCTCGCAGAATCTCTTGGCCTCCCTTATCGCGAACTGCTCATCAAGAATCGTTATGTTCAGCGTAGCTTTATCCTTCCTTCCCAGGCGCTGCGTGAGCAAGCTGTTTATCAGAAGCTCACGCCCGTGCGTGAAGGGTTGCAAGGCAAAAAAGTTTTGCTGGTAGATGACTCGATCGTTCGTGGCACGACCTCTCGCCGTTTGATCACGTTACTTAAAGACGCCGGCGCTGCGAGTGTGGTCCTCGTGAGCACCTGTCCGCCGATCACGAACCCTTGCTACTTCGGCATCGATTTCCCGGATAAAGACGAATTGATCTCGGCCCGTCGCACGCCTTCCGAGTTGGCGACTGATCTCGGTGCAGAACGCGTGATCTTTCAACATGAAGACGATCTCAAAGAAGCTCTTAGCGGTGTGCCTTTGTGCACGGGCTGCTTGAGTGGTGTTTATCCCGTAGATGTCACTGCCGCCGCGGAGCGCTTTCGTCGCCTGCGCGCTGAAGACAGGAGTGCCCATGACGCGAATGTATGAAGGTTCATCAAAAAACGTCCATATCGGTAACGATAAGACG
Organism: Halobacteriovoraceae bacterium; assembly: GCA_040377215.1. Taxonomy (GTDB): domain Bacteria; phylum Bdellovibrionota; class Bacteriovoracia; order Bacteriovoracales; family Bacteriovoracaceae; genus UBA6144. The sequence continues at coordinate 5,569 of JBEIPE010000109.1, read as the reverse complement.
GCGATCTTTGAATTCACTGATCGCTACTCGGTCTTTGATTGGGGCGCGATGCCTGATCTCTTGCCCCAAAAAGGCATGGCCCTCGCTCACATGGGCGCCACGTTCTTTAAGTTGCTTGAGAAGAAAGGGATTTCTCATCACTTCATTGGTCTGGTCGATGCAGAAGGGGAGACTCTCGCTGCTGATCAAGTCTCTCGTTTCATGAAAGTCGAAGCGGTGGAGGTTCATCGTCCTGTTCGCACTGGAACAAGCTACGATTATGCGTTTTACCAAACGAAACCTACTGATTGCCTGATTCCTTTGGAAGTGATTTTTCGTTGGGGGGCACCCGCGGGATCATCACTCTTAAAGCGCCATCCGCATTTAAAAGAAAACGAGCGTTTCTCACAACCCATGGTGGAGTTCACCACCAAACTCGAAGAAGAAGATCGTTTTCTCAGCGCTGATGAAGCACGCGCTATGGCGGCGCTCTCAACCGAAGAGTTTAATGATCTCGTCAACAGCACTCGTGACGTAGCTGCGCAATTAAAAGAAGTCCTCGCGCTCATGCACGTCGAGTTGTGGGACGGCAAGCTTGAGTGGGCCTTCGCCGGAGTTGAGCGTAAAGCGAAACTTGTGGATGCCATCGGACTTGATGAGTTGCGCGTTTCATTTCAGGGCCACGCACTCAGCAAAGAATTTTTACGCCAGCACTACCGCGAGAGCGCCTGGAACACGGCGCTTTCTGAATCAAAACGCATCGCTCGCCGCGAAGGCGGAGATTTCAAAGAGATTTGCCTGGATCGTTTTCAACAGCGCCCATTGCCACTGCCCATGTCAGTTCGTCAGGCCGCGGAAACGTTGTACTTGTGTTTTGCCAATGATCTCGCCCGTGCCTACACCGGGAAAGCGCCCTTTGGTGACACCCTAAATCTCGCTCATTGGGTGAGGGAGTTCGCATGAAAGTCCTGGTCGTCGGAAACGGTGGCCGTGAGGCGGCACTTGCTTGGAAAATCGCACAATCTTCGGAAGTGACAGAAGTGTGGGTCACTCCTCACCATCCCGCTGCCTGCCGACTGAACTCAAAAATTCGCTCGGCCTCATTCTCTCTCTACGAACTCATCTTGCGCGAAAAATTTCAACTGGCCGTCATCGGTCCGGAAATTCCTTTAAGCGAAGGTGTCGCCGATGAACTTCGTGCCGCTGGAATTCTTACTGTAGGCCCCAGTGCTGCAGCAGCTCGTCTAGAAACTTCAAAAGTTTTCGCCAAAGATGTCATGAAAACCGCTGGCATTGCCACCGCTCGCTCGGCTGAATTCACAGATGTAAGAGAAGCCGAAGCCTTTATCGAAATGAGTGACTGGCCCGGCGTGGTTGTGAAAGCCGATGGGCCCGCTCAAGGCAAAGGCGTTGTTGTGGCCCAGGACAAAACAGAAGCCATCGCGGCGTTGCGTGGATTCTTTGATGGCTCATGGCTCGGAACAAAAATCCCTCGTGTGCTGCTAGAAGAAAAAATCCAAGGTCTAGAGCTTTCTGTCTTCGCTCTTTGCCATGGCCTCGACTTTGTAAATCTCGGCAGCGCCCGCGATCATAAGCGGCTTAAGAATAACGATCAGGGCCCTAATACCGGTGGCATGGGGACGGTGGCCCCTCTCACTGATATCTCGGTCCATGAGCAATCTTTTATTGATGGCATGTTTGAAGACGTGCTGTTTGAAATGCATAAGCGCGGTACTCCCTTCACAGGATTTTTGTTTGCAGGGCTCATGCGCACAGAAAGTGGACTTAAAGTTCTCGAGTTCAACGTGCGCTTGGGTGATCCAGAGACCCAAGTGCTCTTGCCACTTTTAGAAGATGATCTGGTGCCCTGGCTGAAGGGCTGCGCCACGGGAGTTTTTCCTGAAGGGGCTCCGAAATTTTCAAAAGAAACCGCCGTGCATGTTGTGATGGCAGCACCTGGTTACCCCGGCACTGAAGGCCAACAAGTGTTATTGGGCCACGCCGTGAACTGGCAGGCCTTCCCGCAAGAAAAAATGATCGTCTTTCCCGCAGGTCTCACTGAAAAAGCAGGTGAATGGGTGAGTCGTGGGGGGCGCATTTTAGGTGTCACGGCTTTGGGGTCAACTGTTTCAGAGGCCCGTGCTCGTGCCTTGGGTGCCATTAAAGAAGTCGCATTTACCGGCGCACAGTGGCGCACGGATATTGGAGGAGTGTTATGAAGCTTGGTGTTTTTGCTTCTGGTGACGGAAGTAACTTTGAAGCTCTTGCCCAATCATTTTCCGTCGTATTTCTTGTGTGTGATCGTGCCGAGGCCGGTGTTCTTCAACGTGCTGAACGTCTTGGTGTCAAAACCTACTTGATTCCACGTCTGCCTGGGGAAAAACGCGAAGGCCATGAAGAGCGTATCTGGTCTGCGATTCAAAACGAAAACTTCGCTCTGATTTGTCTCGCCGGATTCCGTCGCCTGCTCTCTGCGAGTTTCTTGGCGCATTTCCCGCAAGGCGCGGTGATTAATATTCATCCGTCTTTGTTACCTTTGCATCCCGGTCTTACAGGTTACGAAGAAACTTTTGCCAGCAACGCTGCCATGGGTGGCGTGACGGTGCATGAAGTGGATGCGGGCCTTGATAGCGGCCGCATTCTGGCGCAAGCGACTTTTCAGCGCGAAAGTAATGACACTTTGGCGACCTTTAAGCAACGGGGCCTTGCGGTTGAGCATGAGCTTTATCCCAAAGTCGTGCAGGATATTCTTTCAAAGTATTATGTCCATCGCTTAGAAGTTCTTCCAGCTGCGAAAGATCTTTTACAAAATACTCAGCAGCTTAATGGCCGTGTGCTTTGGCTGCAAACCACAGGGCCCTGCGCGCAACTTAATCGTATCGCGAGCGATATGTTGGTGGATCCCGTCAGTGAGCGTTTGTTTACCTCTGCCAACACAGATTACGAGCGCCATCTCGCACGACTGGGTTTTGAAATGCCTTGCTCAGAGCGCGGCTTTCATCCCGGTGTGACTGATAACGCCGGTTCAGCGACTCGGGAAGCCTGGGAATTGCACCCTTGGCAAGAATCAGGTCTTACTCAAGTGCGCTCTGGTGAAACTTGGCGTGGAGTGGGTGCCATGCCCGTCGCGAATCCACTTTTGCAGTGGGAACGCTCAACCCCGAATGCATTTAATGATGTGCAATGGCGTTCCGTGAATGCCCTTACAGTTCCCGTTCGCACCATCGATCTTCCAGGTGATGAAGCCAGCCTGCTTAAAATGAATAATGAAAACTGGTGGGCCCTCACTCTTCCAGAGCTTCGTCTGGTGCAAGAATTCTTCCATACCCGTGGCACTGCTCCTACAGATGTGGAGATGGAGATCATCGCTCAGACTTGGAGCGAGCATTGCAAACATAAAATCTTCCGCGCCAATATCGCCTACACCGATGCAGATAGCGGTGAGACTCGCCAAGTGAAGTCACTCTTTAAGACCTACATCAAAGGTGTCACTGATCAAGTGCGCCGCGAGCGCAACTTGAATTGGCTCATCTCCGTGTTTGATGACAACGCGGGGATTGTCCGTTGGGATAACCAAGTGGATCTCGCCATTAAAGTCGAGACTCATAATTCACCTTCAGCACTTGATCCGTACGGCGGTGCTCTTACCGGTATTCTCGGTGTGAACCGCGATATCTTGGGCGTGGGGATGGGCGCGCGTCCGATTGCCAACACCAATGTGTTTTGTCTTGCTCCGGCCGATCTTGATCAGCGCATGGGCGAAGCGTGGCCTAAATCGGTTCTTCCTCCTGCGCAAATCCGCACGGGTGTTCACGCTGGCGTGAAAGATGGCGGTAATAAATCCGGCATTCCTACCGTGAATGGCGCTTTTCATTATGATGTGAATTTCGCCGGCAAGCCTTTGGTGTTCTGTGGAACCTTGGGTGTGTTGCCGCAAAAAGTGAATAACCGTCCTTCCTGGGAAAAACCCGTTTCTCCGCGCGATCATGTGGTCATGGTGGGCGGTCGCATCGGAAAAGATGGCCTTCATGGCGCCACGTTCAGTTCGATGGAATGGAAAGAAGGCACACCAGCAAGCGTGGTACAGATCGGTGATCCTCTGACTCAAAAACGTCTGACTGATTTTATGCTTGAGGCCCGTGATCTTGGATTGTATTCAGGTCTTACGGACAACGGTGCGGGTGGACTTTCATCGAGTGTGGGTGAGATGGCACTCATCACCGGCGGCGCTGATATTGATCTCTCTCGTGCTCCCGTGAAATACCCAGGACTCTCAGCTTGGGAGTTGATGGTGTCTGAATCCCAGGAACGCATGACTGTGGCCGTTCCTCCGGCACAACTTGAAACATTCATGCATCTAGCACTTTTGCGCGGAGTGGAAGCGGCCAACTTGGGCACATTTACTTCAACTGGTGAGTTGCATGTGCGCTTTGAAGGGGCCAGCGTGGCGCGCTTGCCGTTGAACTTCTTGCACGAAGGTCTTCCTCCCATGGAACTCACGGGCAAGTGGGGAAGTGACTTCCAATGGCAAGATTGGTGTGAGCGTCCGGAGTTGCAGCGTCCATTGCCTTCAACTCCCGATGCCGATTCAATCAAAACGGCCCTTCTGACCATGCTGAGTCATGCGAACGTGCGCTCCCATGAACAATGGGTGCGCCAATATGATCACGAAGTTCAATCGGCCAGTGTGGCGAAACCTTTCTCAACCAAAGGCGCACCAAGTGACGCCGGCGTTATTGCTCTCGCCCCTCACGGGGGTGAAGCTAAAACCGGAGTGGTGATCGGTTGCGGTCTTGCTCCACAAATCTCGCGTTTTGATCCTTATGTGATGGGTGTGTGGGCGGTGGATGAAGCCGTTCGTAACACCGTCTGCGCAGGTGGTGATCCAGAACGCATGGCCTTGGTGGATAACTTCTGTTGGCCTGATCCAGTTGTGAGCACCAAAAATCCGGAAGGAGATGTGAAGCTAGGGATGCTCGTGCGTACATGCGAAGGCATGGCCGACACCAGTCTGGCCTACGGATTGCCGCTTGTGAGTGGTAAAGACAGTATGAAAAACGACGCCAACGTCGTTTCAAATAATAAACCTGTGAAGATCAGCGCCCTACCCACACTCTTGATGACCTGCATGGCCCATCATCCAGATATCAGTCGTGCCATACCCAGTGCTCCGCAAGAAGCAGGGCTTGTTGTCATGCTTTTATCTGCGGCAAAAGACTTGAGTGCGGTCACGCTTTCACAATCTTTCCATGTGAAGACAAACACGCCATCAGCAGGTGATTTGAAGCAACTCGCCGCTCATTACAAAAATATTCACCAGGCGATGACCAAGAATTTGATCTGCAGTGCCCATGATGTCGGCGAAGGTGGCGTGCTCACAGCGATGGCAGAAACTTCTATTGGCAAAGTTGGTTTCACAACGGACATCAGTGGCGATTGGAGCACACTCTTTGGTGAAGGCCCGGGCCAAATCATGGTGACTTGCCGTGAAGCAGATGTGGCATCACTCAAAGCACTTTTCCCAGCACAGCACGCTCGTCGCCTAGGTTTCACGACTCAAGAGAACGGGCTGGTCTTATCTCAGTACAAT
>JBEIPE010000380.1:0-2455 GCA_040377215.1 Halobacteriovoraceae bacterium | reverse complement strand
GTCGATCTTTCGATTGCTCCGTTGTTGATTAATCAACCTCAAGACGTTTTGAATTTGGTTGGTCTCGGTGCGCGTGTCTCTGGCAACAATGCCATTGCTCCTGGCCGTGAATCATTCATTCTTCGCGCGCTTGATGCTCTCTCAGGCGCTCGCGTGAAAGCACTTTCTCGTCGTCAAATGCCAGATGCGGTGAAAGATCTTGTCCTTTGCAACCTCGAAAAAACCCAGGCGCTTTTGCAGAACTTCTCTGCGAACGACTTGAGTGTGACACTTGATCCGATCATGAACGCCACCAACGGTGGTCTCTTCAACCTGGCCGACGGTACGCAAGCGCGGGCCGCTGGTGTGGTGAAGATGGTACTCGACGGTCTTGCTGCGACGGGCACGATCACGCTCGGTGGTTATGATTACCACACGGGCGATCGCACCCAAGGTGATCAGCGTGACTTAGAAGCCGGCCAGATGATCGGCCGTATTCTTGAAGTGGCCAATCGCAAAAACACACCGGTTGTTATTTATGTCTTCACTGACGGTGGTGTGAGTGCGGGTAGTACACTTGATCCTAACAACCAACGCTTAGTTTGGGGCGGTGACTCAGGTCAGCGTTCGGCCTCTTTGATGCTCGCGTTCAACCCAGCTGGCAAACCGGCCATGCGTTCGGCCAATCGCCAGCTCGGTGCTTACAAGACCGGTGGTAGCGTTGACGCCGTCGCCTCTCCGATCAGTAACTCAGTGACGAACCTCGCCAAAGCGGTGGTCTTGAACTACCTCGCGCTTCATGGCGAAGAGAATCGTTTGGAAGAAGTCGTCGGCGACAATCCATTCCAGATCACCATGAATCAACATCTCTTCTTCCGGAAGGTTGCATGACTCCTGGCTTTTTTAAATGGAGTGTCGTTACAGCTCTCATGACTGTAGCGTTCCTCTTCACTCAATGTGGGAAGCCCTTCGCAGACAAGGGTGATTTGATTTATTCCACGGATGCGAGTGCACTTTCCTCTCCTATGGGAGGTGTCAATCCGCAAAGTTCTCTCGAAGCCTTCGAACGCACGGTCTATCAAGTGACTCGCCAAAACTGCACCAGCTGCCATGGTAGTTCACAGCAGCCTTTGCATGCGAGCAGTGATTCGCAAGTGGCCCACAACGCAGTCCTCAACCAATACAAAGTCAACTTCACCACCCCGTCGCAGTCTCGTTTGGTAAAAAAACTACGCGATGACAGACACCAGTGTTGGAGCAATTGCGATAACGATGCCCAAGAGATGCAAGACGCCATCGTTGAGTGGAAAGAGTTGATGGAAGCTGAGCAGGTGCCCACGGCACCAACTGAGAATTTCAAAAAAACAGCTCAGTCACGGACGATTCTGGCCGAACGCGCCGCTGTCACAGCGGGCACTGTTATCCATACAGCGATGGCAGGCAATGCGACTCTTACGGCCCCTATGGTGCTGCGTCCTGCGGTGGGTATGAACCCCGCTTACGTGGAAGCGCCAAACAATGGTGTTGATAACAACCTCGGTGCCAACGACGGTGCCGCGGGTATCGCTCGCTTCACCATCAGCTCAACAGTCGCTCGTACCAACGGTGCGCTTTGGGGTCTCGTCAATATCGGTTCAACTAGCGATGACTCTTTTTATGCGGGCATTAACGCCGCAGCTGTTCAATCTTGGACAAGTCCTGTCACCAACGGAATGTGGAAGTGGATGCGCATGACCGGCAACCATAACCTTGCCGTGGGTATGAACACCGTCAACATTCGCGAAAGAAAAAATGGCGCCCAATTGGCCAAGATTCTCTACACGCCAGACCAGAACTTCGTTCCGGGTGGTGAGGGTACGGCCGGCACCATCACGCTGCGCTACCCGCTGGATGCTTTGGGAGTCGCCGGCGCGAGTCTGGAAGTGAAGATCGAAGACTACGATGCTTTCAGCTATCGTCTATCGGCCCTGCGAATCAACACGCCTCGTAACCTTTACGTCGCTAATATTCGTGTCTTGTTGAACGGAACATACAATCCTCAGCACTCGAACTATACGCTGATCGATCAGATGGTTCCGGCCGGCGGAGCGCCACTCTCACCTGCTAACATGATCGTGCTCAAAGAAGGTGGCGAATCAGTGGATAAACTCAGCTTCGGTTTCGAAATTCTGGAGTTCCGCTAAGAGCGGAACTTCAGACAAACGACAGCACGTGATCGAGTAAGAGTTTCGGATAGAGGCCAAAGCCAAATAACAAGACAAGCAACATCGCAAACGCTGCCTTCTGCCAGAAGGCCAGCGTGATGCGATCATCGAGTACCCGGTCGCGGGTTCCACGAAACAAGAAACTGTAGACGCGAAACAACGACAATCCGTTCAGCGCCGCCGCCAGGATCAAACCAAGGCCAACAAAGGGATACTTCTCGATGACGGCGTGAAAGATCAAATCCTCGCCCACAAAGCCCATGGTGAACGGC
>JBEIPE010000187.1:0-6048 GCA_040377215.1 Halobacteriovoraceae bacterium | reverse complement strand
TCCTGAAAAGATCGAACAGGATCTCATGAAACTTTTCCCGCAAAAAGACTGGGGAATGCTGAGTCACCTCTTCATTTTTCTCGGTCGGCGCGTATGTATCGCTCGGCGCCCGCAGTGTGATCTTTGTGTCTTGATTGATTTGTGTCCGTCGCGAACTAAAACTGCCCGCGCAAAGTCGGAATGAGTTCGGGGCGCGCCCAAATAAGTGGGAAAGCATAGAGCGCTTGATCCAGTCGTTCGATTTTTTTTCCGCCTGACCACATCTCAATTCCCCTCTGCTGACAGAGCATCGTGCCTGCAGCAATATCCCAGATGTTTTTAGGACGAAGACTCACGACATAGTCACATGTTCCTGAAGCAAGCAGAGCGAGTTTAAAGGCGATACTGCCACGAGGAATAAGATGGGCGCTCTTATCTTTATACAAGCCTTTGCTCCACTCCGTGCGAGAGATCATTCCTATCGGCGCTTCCAGATTAGGTTTGGCTTTCCAAGGGGCCACGTCAGATGTGGTGAGAGAAAATCCAGTGAATGGATTGAACACAACGGCGAAACCATCCTTCATATCTGGAGTCGGTAGCCAAGCCACACTCACCGCGCACTCAGGACGGCCGGCAATTAACTCGAGAGTGCCATCGAGAGGATCCACCACCATCGCTGGGAATTTCAGCTCACTGTGATCTTCTTCAGAATAGAAATGGAAGCCGTTAGCACTGGCGTGTTGCTTACAAAAATCTGAGAGTTGTTGATCAATGATGGTGACGAATGTCTTGTCAGGTTTTGACTCAATTTGCAGATCCTGACCTAGTGAAAGGCCCATACAAAACTTACGGAGGTCCGCGACAAACTGTTGGCCCAAGTTAGAGGAAAACATAATTCTGGCCTAATCTCCCCATAGTTTCAGGAGATTTCCACAGCACTCTCCCCCTCATATGAAACATGTTTAGAGGCAAAAGAGCTAGCGTGAGCCTAAGAATTCTAGTTACTTCCCTAAAATTTCTTGAGCTGCAGCGAGTCCACAGAACTTGTAAGACTAAGCTTGACAGAGAAGCTTATCCCCAAAAATTAGCCCTGTTGCTCGTACATCGCCAACATTTCCACCCAACCATCACCAGCGACGGAAAGAGCAAAAACACCATCACTCTCCGTATTACTTGAGTCAACTACATTGGTAACCAGCTTCACGCCATTGGCATCAACGTAGACGAACGGTTCAGAGAGGGATTCAGGGACATTGGCGGGAGTGAGGGACTGATACGTAGACAAGAAATTAGCGACAACAAAGGCGGTAAGGGGGGCTTTGAACAATAGGTCCTCCTTGATCCGAACGTGAAGGGACAATCAATCGTCCCCTGTAAGAAAATTGTATCTTGCAGAGACCGTTCGCCGCAAGGGCCAAGATGGCCCCACACAAACTTAACGTTAATTCGTAGATATACGTGACTGTGAGGGCGTGTTCTTGAAGAATTTTGCCGTAATTCTTACACGACCCTCAAAGTGAGAATCGAGCAAGCAAATGAGGATATACAGTAGGTAGATAAAATTTCTTTTTGAACGCAATCGCGAGATGACTTGGAAGATCCATTCAAGGGGAACCAGCGCCAAGAACGCGAGCAACCACATCATTCCGAAACCGCGCAGGATATTTTTCTCCAACGTGAGTCCTACGAAAATCAACATCGCTACGCCCGCCAAGAGATGCAGCATCCGCGCACGATCGAGAGTAAATTCCGCGAATCGACGACGAGTCATCGGTGCATAGGCCAAGACGAGGAGAATCGCACCGACAACAGAGAGTCCGAAGAAGGCTTTTCGCTTGATGAGATTACCCATGAAGAGATTGAAGCCGTTCACAGACCAACCGTGTCCAAAGAGTTGAAGATCGATGTGATAGAGGAAAACAAAGAAGCATCCCACTAACCCCATAGCGGTATAACGCAAAAACTGCTGGCGATACCAAGGCGTCTTGTCTTTCATCTGCCAGGTCATCAGCATGACGAGTCCCATCGGGAACAGCGGGAAGAAGTGGTAGTTCAAGAGCGTACCGAAGTAGCACAACAGTCCGTACATCAACCCCGCACGATAGGTGGCACTCTTCGCGGCCCATAACAGACCCCACAGCCACAGCACCGGAAAACACGTCAGCAAGGCGCTGAAGGGATCTTTCTGTAAGAGCAGCGACCAAGACCAGGTTGAGACCAATCCAAAAATGCCGAGGATAGAAAGTCGTCGCGAGAAGAAGAAACGCAGGACTCCGTAGAAGCTCAGTAGATAGAAGACTGCGCCCACGATATAGAAATGCAGACACCAGGCGATGTACATCAAATGCGGGAAACGCTTGAACGGGAAGTAGTTCACCGCCAAGAAGTTCCAGTACTGTTGCGACACTTTCTCGTCTGGATCGATAAGAATTTTCAGAGAATCGAGATTATCAAAATATGGGAAGAACGGAATCGACACCAACACCATAAGAATGGTGAGAAACAATACCGTCTTCTCGAAATTATCTAAGTGGCGGTACTCGCCAAACTGCGTGGACACCGACTCTTCAATAATTTTTCCGCGCGTGGGCCATGAGTAGAACAGACCCAAAATAACCCAGAAGCCCCAGAAGAAGTGCTTGGTCCATTCATCCGGAAAAAGCAGAACGAGGTTAAAGAACATAACGGTGAAGGCACTGCCCACCAGCAGTCGGTAAACCACGCGATCAATTGACGAATTTGCTCGGAAATAGATCTTCAGACGGTGGTCGATCTCTTTGCCCAGCAGGTACCACTGACTGGCGACGAACACCATGTACAGCAACATCATGATGGCCTGAGAAAACAGGTTCAATTCCAGGGTCTTCTGAATCCAAACGGGGATGAGAAGGAACGAAAAGTAGATAACTAACCGATTAAAGAAGAATTTACTCTTTTCGATGATAATAGCTGAGTTTTTTACTAAAGATTCCAGGGCAATCTCCGACTAGAACAGTGGGACTCTCTTCAATGAAGACTTTCCCACCCAGACCTATTCGAAATACGGAGGCGGACCTGTTCACCCGCCTCCCTATTTCTTATTTCCCACTATCGTAGCCCAATTTCTGCCCACTTGCACCACATGCACGGTGCGATATTATAAACGTAGGGGCAGTATGCCCAATTCCGCGACCCCGCACCATCAGGAGGATGATTTGGGGATAGCCTTTGGCTCCATCAATTCAGGACTTCCTAAGGACATCGTTCAACAGATCGTGAACGCTGAAAAGATTCCTATTCAAGCGATGGAAGCGCGCAAAGCCAAGGTTGCAAACAAGCAGGCCCTCGTTGGCGAATTAACTAAACTCGTCGAAGGCATGCGCGGAGAAATTCTCAAGAACAAAGGTGTTCGCTCACTCCGTGAATTGAAAGTGAACGGTGGGGCTGACCACATCGCGATCACTGCCGATAAAAACATCGCCGAACCTGGCAAGTACCAACTCGAAGTTCTCTCCCTCGCGCAAAAATCTTCGGCCATCACCAATGGTGTGGAAGACAAAGATAAAACACACATCGGTGTCGGCTACTTGCGTGCTGTGATGCCGGATGGTGAGGAAAAAGAAATCTACATCGATGAAGAAAACGCTACCCTCACCGGTATCGCTAAACTCATCAACGCCCAGTCTGACCAGCTTGGCATGCGTGCCAACGTCGTGAACGATGGCTCTGGCTCAGATGAGCCATGGAAAATGGTTATCTCGATGTCTGAGACAGGCGATGGCGCAAAAGCCGAATTCCCTTACCTCTATCTCGTCGACGGCGAAGTTGATCTTCATCTTGAAGGTGAACGACCGGCCCAAGATGCCAAAGTTAAGCTCGACGGTTTTGAAATTGAAGTACCGTCAAACAAAGTGACCGACCTTATCCCTGGTGTAACGATCGATCTCAAAAAAGCGAAACCAGGCGAAGAAATTAGCTTCGAAGTCACAGAAGACGTTCAGGCCATCGGCACCAAGATCACCTCACTGGTTGATAACATCAACGGTGTTTTGAAATTCATCAAAGAGCAGAACACACTCAGCGAAAAGTCAGACACATCATCAACACTTGGTGGTGACCTGACCTTGCAAACGATCGAATCTCGATTGCGCTCTGCCATCTTTACTCCGATCCAAACAGAGAAGGGCCCGATGCGAATCGGTGACCTCGGGATCACCTATCAACGCGAAGGTCACTTGAAGTTTGACTCCGCGAAGTTTGAATCGGCGCTTGCGGCTGACTATAAACGCGTGGCCCAAGTTCTCACCGGCATCTACAGTCCAACTGGCAAGACCGACGGTTTTATCGACAACCTCGAAAAAACCACCATGCAGTTATTGGCGAATCCGAATGGCGCATTGGTGACTCGTTCACGCGGTCTTAAGAGTAACATTAGCCAGATTGATCGCCAGATCGCCACACGCCAACGAATGATTGACCAAAAAGAAGAGATTCTTAAAGCTCGCTTTGCCCGCCTAGAGGAAACTATCTCTAAGATCCGCGGTCAGGGGGCAGGTCTTGCCGGAATGGCCCAGATGGGGAACCCGGTGCAACAATTAGGATGAAGCTGTTTCCAGTAGGGGCAGTACATGAGGAGTAAAAGATGAGTTACGGTCTTGGACAATATAAGAAAACCTCTGTTGAAACCGCGAGCCGCGAGCAAATTCTTTTGATGCTCTACCAAGCTGCGATCAAGAACTGCAAGAAGGCCATTGAGTCTATCGAGCAGAAGAATATCGCCAAGAAGGGTGAGTACATCGGCAAGATGCAAGACATCATCGTCGAACTCTCTAACAGTCTCGATTTCGAAGTTGGCGGCGACGTAGCCAAAGAACTCGATTCTCTCTACGACTACCTGATGTATTCAAGCACACAAGCGAATATCAAGATCGACAAGCAACCTCTTGAGGCGTGCTTGAAAGTTCTTAATACGCTTTACGAAGGTTGGACTGAAGCCATTAAGAGCTTGAAGACAACTCCAGGAAAGCCGGCCCACGCTAAAGCCGCCAATGAGTGAAAAAAAACTAGAGACGAGCCACCTTACTTGGCGCGTGCTCCGTATTACTGAAAAAGCCATCACCCTGCTTGATAGCGGACGTCTTGATGATGCTCTTGCATTGATTGATAACCGTGAGCGAGCACTCAACCTGCTAGCGACTCGTGCTGACATCAGCGCTGCCGACGCCACCATTCTTATTGAAGTTGATAAACTGAACGAGCGCCTTCTCGCGAAGTTCGTTGAAGCGCGTGAACAACTCAAGCGCGACATCGCAACCCAACACACGCAAGGTCAAGCTCATCGCGCTTACCATCCCAATCAAGTCAAGTAAGCCGAAAATTTGACAGGTTCTGACACGACATGAGCAAATAGGGGAGCCCAAACTAAAATCCTTAAGGAAGAGGATTTCCCATGGATTCCCCTATACAGCTGACGTTGACCGAATCGAAGAGCAAGGACCTTGTTCCCGTTCTTAACGGCAAACCCCTGCACTCACTTCACAACCCTCTTCGCGAAGCCGAAGTTTTTGCGAGTAATCACCTCGCACAACTTTCCAACCGCCCTTACGTTCTCGTTTTGGGTCTTGGATTTGGCTATCACTTAGAAGAGATGGCGAAGATCCTTCGCTTACGCCACAAAGAAGGGCGCATCGTTGTTATTGAGCCGTGCAAAGAGTTGGTTCGACTGTGGAGCAGCTATCGTCCCAACAAATCTGGCATTGAAGTGTTCTGTGCAAGCACAGCCGCAGAACTCTATAGTAATCGCGAACTCTGCCAATTTTTATTGCTTAAACCAGTCGTGATTATTCATGGCCCCTCATTTGAAAATGCTAAACCGTTTTATCAGGATTTCCTGCAGAAGCGTGCGGCGGTTTCCGTTTCTCAATGGCAAACAACCAGCCCTTGGTGGAACGAATGGGCGCTAGAACAAAAAGGCGCGACGATCGAAGAACTACTGGAGAGCAAGGTTCCCCAGGCAGCGTGGCTACGTGCCTTCTGGGAGCTCAAACATGCTGAATAATACTCGCTACCTTCATATTCTCATTGGAAATG
>JBEIPE010000252.1:0-4338 GCA_040377215.1 Halobacteriovoraceae bacterium | reverse complement strand
GGATGCTGTTCTCCACAGTGTCGTGAAGCTTGCTCCCGCCACATGGATAGTAAGACTAGAATTTACTAAAGACCAAGCAGTGGTGAAGGTGGGTTTTTCTCTCGGTGGCCATCGCATTGGTAACTTCCGTCAGATTCATTTCAATCTTCACGATATCGATGTGTTTGCGACTTATAGCTATGCCTTAAAGACTCACGTCCGTGCCGATGGAAAAGATAAGCTACGTGTCTATGTTGAGTTGAGAGATCAAAAGAATTACACCATTTATTCTTTTGATGATTTTGATATGAAACTTCATCTCAGTGCAAAGAACGTGAAAGTTGAAGGCCCGTTTTCAACTTCATCGGGTCCTTACTTTAGTCTCACTTCTTTGCGTCCAGGAAAAGTAGATTACCATCTGACCATCGATGGCGAACGTATGACTGGAGCAGGGCATGTGGAATTTGTTGATGTTACAAAACGTGGCCCTGCGGCCGAAGTGCGTGACTGCTTGGCGGACATGGCGAGTATCGGTGGGACCAAAGTTCCGCAGAATGTGAGCGCAGTGGAAGCCTATACAGAGCTCGCTAAGACCATCATGCGTCGTTACGAGGAAAAAGCAGACGTCACACCCGAGTCTTTGAATCGCACGCTAGAGTCCTTTTCGACTGCGGCCTGCACGGCCAATGGCATCTGGGATGGCGCTCGTGACGAGGCAGGGCGCGCTTTGCGATTGTTACACCAACGTTTGAGCCGCTAAGACCCCCAAAATCTGGATTTTTCGGTCTGTTTTGACTAGGATGAGGCAGCACTTAACCTAGGAAATGGCCATGCGCGCAAACACGACTGAAATGAAGTCTGGAAAGTCTGCCCAAAAGGGGAGCCCTGTGATCGACAAAAAACTCGATATCATCAAGCGCCACAAGCTGAGCAAAGCGGATCTCCGCTGGTTCCTCAAAAATATTTATCTCTCACGCAAAACTGACGACACCGAAATCACCATGAAGAAGCAGAACAAAGCTTTCTTCCAAATTTCTGGTGCAGGTCACGAAGGTATTCTTTCGGCCACAGCTCGCGTGTTGAAGCCGAGCCACGATTGGTTCATCGGTTACTACCGTGACCGCGCTTTGTGCTTAGGCCTCGGCATGACTCCGTACGAGATGCTTTGCCAGGCGAACGGCAATACCGGCGACGTCGCAAGTCATGGACGCCAAATGCCAGCGCACTGGGGTTGCAAGCGTCTCAACATCGTTTCTAAATCATCTTGTACCGGAACTCAGTTCTTGCAAGCGGTCGGTCTCGCGGAAGCGGGCCTTCACTTGAAGAAAACCAAACTCAAAGATTCTCCAGCGTACGAAGATCGCGAGATCATCTACGTTTCAACCGGTGACGGCACAACGTCTCAGGGTGAATTCTGGGAAGGCCTCACTACGGCCTGTGTGAATAAATATCCAGTGCTCTTCATGGTGGAAGATAACGGCTACGCGATTTCTGTTCCTGTGCGCGTGCAAACTCCAGGCGCTTCTATCTCAGTGGCCCTGGCTAATTTCCCCGGTCTCAAAATTTTCAACTGTGACGGTAACTGCCCCATCGAATCTTATGAGACGATGGTCGCCGCTGAGAAATATCTGCGCGAAGGTAATGGCCCAGCTCTCGTGCACGCCACTGTGACTCGTCCGTATTCTCACTCTCTCTCTGACGATCATGGTTACTACCGCACGAAAGAAGACCTCGCAGATGAGGCTTACCGTGATGTGTTCCACTCCTACCCACGCTTCCTCGTCACGGCCGGCTTGATGACTCAAGCTGAAGTGGATGCAGTTCTCGATGAAGCCACGAAAGAATGCCGTGAAGCCATGGCGCAAGCTCTCGCCACACCCTGGCCAGAAAAATCGACGTTCATGGATCACTTGTATTCACATGAAGTGGATCCAGCGTCTTCAGACTTCGATACCAAAGCGCACATGACGGGCAAGGAAGACATTCCTCTCGCGACAGCGATCAACATGACGTTGAAGTCTGAGATCAAACGCAATCCATTGATGATGGTGTTTGGCGAAGACGTGGCGGACTTTACTGAAGTTGAAAAATACGACAACCCAGACTTGAAAGGTAAGGGCGGCGTTTTCAAAGTGACTCACGGAGTTCAGAAAGCCGCGAAGCCGGGCCAAGTGTTCAACTCGCCTTTGGCTGAAGCCAATATCATCGGCCGCGCGATCGGTATGGCGATGCGTGGATTGAAGCCTGTGGTTGAGATCCAATTCTTTGATTACATCTGGACTGCGTACATGCAGCTCAAGAACGAAATGGCGACGACTCGTTACCGCTCGGGTGGCGATTACAAATGCCCGATGGTGGTTCGTGTGCCGATCGGTGGCTACCTTCGTGGGGGTGCGATGTACCACTCACAATCTGGTGAATCTCTCTTCACGCACGTGCCAGGCATTCGCGTAGTTTATCCATCGAACGCCCAGGATGCGATTGGTCTGCTTCGCACGGCCATTCGTTGTGATGATCCGGTCATGTTCCTTGAGCACAAGCACTTGTACTACCAAGGGTACAACCGTTCAGCTGATCCAGGCGAAGACTACATGATTCCTTTCGGCAAAGCGCGTGTCGCTCGCGAAGGTCAACATGCCACAGTCGTTTGCTGGGGTGCCTTGGTTCAGAAATCCATCGAAGCAGCGAGAGAGCTTGCTCAAGACGGCTTTGAAATCGAAGTCATCGACGCTCGTACGATTTCTCCGTTCGATATGGAAGCTGTGAAGAAATCTCTCGCGAAGACCAATCGTCTCTTGATTGCCCACGAAGAGCACAAGACTTCTGGTTATGCGGGTGAGATTTGCGCTCTTGTGAACGAACAATGTTTTGAGTTGTTGGATGCGCCGATTATGCGTGTCGCCTCTCAAGACGTTCACGTGGCCTACTGCCCAGATTTAGAAGAAGTGATCTTGCCGCAGGTGTCGGATGTGACAGCGGCGTTGAGAAAGCTCGTTTCTTACTAGAAGTGCAGAACGACGGTGTTCGCGCAGATCACCAGTAACAATGAAGCAATAAGAAGAAGATTCTTCAAGCTGACCTCCAAGTGATGGAGGTCAGCCAGTATCATGTTGTGGAAAAAAGGGAAGATGCCGGATAAAGATTACCCGGCACACTGACTAAAATTTGAACTTCTTAAGAAGCTTTTTACCCTGCTCTTCAAGCCCGCCTTTACCGCCGCCACCTTTCTGAAGCTTCGCGATCTCGGCCTTAATCTTGTCCTCGTTGGCCTTATAGAGCTGATCCGCATTCTTGATCTGCGAGAGGAAATCGCCGTTACCTTTAAGCTGACCCATCAACTGGGCCTGGGGGCCTTTGATCTTCTCATCGACCAGCGCCTGGAGCTTGCCTTCGGCTTCAGCGATTTTACGGCTGACCTGGGCCTTCATACCGTTCGCGAGCTCATCGCCTAGGTTAGAGGTGATGCTCATATTGAGGGCCTTCCAAGGGCCTGAGACGTCGCCATTGACGTAGATAAGAGGGATGCCCTGGACGATGCCGCTCAAAAGCTCTTGAGCGAGGTTGGACTTCGCTTCCACCAGCCAATCAGGCTTGGAGATCTGGGCGTTCCAGCTCATCTTCATGCTGCCGTCTTGGAGGGCGGCGGTAAGAGTGGTGGAGCCTGTGGCCTTCTTAAGACCGAACTTTAGTTTGTCGCTTTCTGAGAACATGCGGCCTGGGATAGCAAAGGTTGCGACTTTGAGATCGAGTCCTTGGCGGGCCACGGCACCGGTGAAGTCAGCTGTGACTTTGGCCTGGACGCCGTACATCTCTGAAGCGGGGAAGTCGCCTTTGAGATCAAGCACAATAGGTTTCTTCACCCATTTCGGTGAGGTGGTGACGTTGGTGAGTTCGCCACTGACGTTGCCTGAATAGCTACCAGGAGTTCCAGTAGAGCTGATGGCCGCGCGCTTGAGCCAGAAGAGCGGGTAGCTCTTGGTGATCGGGAATTCGTAAGTTTTGCCGATTTCGCGTGGGGGAGGAAGTACCTCTTCACGTTCTTTCTTTTCAGGAAGGTACTGTTTGGCGAGAGCTTGGTACTTGCGCGCTTTTGCGATGTAGCCGCCGAACTCTTTTGCGAACAAGGCCATCGCCATGTCTTTCACATCAAGCTCTGGAATCTTGAAGCGGTTTTTAAGAGAAGCGATATCGTCTTTCACGAGAGCTTGCACTTCATTCGGGTAGGCCGCAACGGTGCGGATTTCGCCTTCGAGTTTTTTACCGGCGCCTTTGATTTCTTTCGCCTGTTTCTGAACATCTTTCAAAAGATCGTTGAGCTCTTTAGCTCCAGCGATCTGCTTCAAGACATTCTTTTCGGCT
>JBEIPE010000202.1:0-5678 GCA_040377215.1 Halobacteriovoraceae bacterium | reverse complement strand
CTCCCGTTAGGAACTGATATTAAGATGGGAGCTTACGGACGAATGTCAATTACAAGGCGTCCTGGATTCTCTAGATAAAACACATCAAAGTTCAGCTTAGATTTAAGTTGGATTTCCATAGTTGTTTGACTTTGATCAATCGCCAAGAAATCTACCGACTTCACATTCTTGGTATTTTTCAAAGCGGCGATCTGAGCCGTTACAGTCGTATCGAAAAAATCGACTGAGATTTTTTTATCGTTCTCGCTGATGTGCCCGTACAAACGTGGCACGCCTTCTCCACCAAAATCAATCACGAGTCTTTCGTAACCGCGATCGGCGACATTAGAGCTACGCACACCTGTGATCGTGCTACGAGCTCCCACGTTTTGATGGAATACACCGTGACCCAAATAGATGGCTTTCTTACGTGACGAGAGTTTCCAGATTCGCTCTTCGTTCAGGTTTTGGGCAAAAACAGAGAAAGAAACAATTCCGACCAAAATCCACAGATATTTCATGTAGGCACCATCCTTGTGCCTGAAATTCTACAAAACACGACAGGTGAAGACAAACTAAGACAGTGGTTTGCGTCGAGAGAAAATGCCAATGAAGAGGCCTAACAAAAGCGTACCCACCCATGGTCCTGCTCCGGGTCCTCCTGAGGATGGCGGTTCCCAGGTTCCACAACTCGTGGCCTGTGCTTCCGTCGCCCGCTCTTCCTGTGAGCTGCCAGCAATGGCCGAACCTGAGACAGGATTAGCGCGCACTGCAAAAGTGTACGGGGCATCAATGCAGCTATTGTTATCAATGCGCGAAGAAGTCTGGTTTTGGTAGTAGATTTCCCCATTACGAGTCACGCTGGCCAGCATAAGCCAGGGCCGATCCTCGAGAACAAAGTAACTCTCCATCGGCATATGAACCGCACGTTCGAAAAGTGACAGCGCCCGCGGTGAAAGCCGGACTGTAAGTAGGTTAAGCGCTGGATTCGAACTGAGGGGATAAGTAATTCTGCGATCGTATTTCGGACGCAACGTGCCCACTTCAAGCGCAGGCGTAGCAGCTCCACCACGATCCGAATCGGTGAACGTTCCAAACGGTCCATCAATCTCAACCGAGAAATCTAAGGCTGATCCAATTGAGGCTGTCATCAATTTCAAATCAAGATTCACAGATCCGCTAGGAATACTTAGCTCAGATAGATCCAGTTCAATCGTGTCTGCATATGTTGAGGAGTAACCCACAGTGGGGAGTGGATCGACTTCGTTATACAAACCAACAAACGCTTCACCAGGTTTGCTCGTCGTTGCATTGAATTCGTAAAGACCGCCACCTGTTGCAAGTTTCTCACGAAGATAATCCTCTCCGACGCGTACTTGGCAACGAATAGTCACCACTCCCACATCCATTACCGGGGAAGCCGAGGTGAGCTTTAAAGGTTGTGGATGCCCCTTGCCCGCGCTGCCACAAGTTTCAAAAAAACTTCCTACGTAAGCACCAGGACAAAAATCTTTTTGCGCACTTCTATATGCATCAGGCAGCCCTGCGAGGTAATTAAGCGGCTCGACATAAATGTAATATGTGTCACTGAGCTCGAGACCTTCAATGATGAAACTTCCGTTTTCCTGAGAGAGTGCCGCAGCTGCGATTGCGCCTGTTCGTGTGCTAATCGCTTGGACATGGGCCCCGAATACGGGTGTTCGATTTCCACCAAGCACAGTGCCGCTCAGTGTTCCATAACCTGCTACAGAATAAATTTTTCGTACGCCGGCCACATCATCGCCATGGGGAGTGTGTTGACCTTTAAAAGTTGTAAAGAGCATGGTGCTATCTCGGACTTCCGAATGCCCGAGGCCAAGCAAGTGACCCATTTCGTGAGCGACAACATCACCGAGATACACGCGTGTGAGAAGACCTGCGCCAGGAGTTGAGCAGTTGTTTCCGGCCTTGTCAGCAGTCAGGCAAAAGCCACGCGAGGTCGTTTGATTCACTAAGATTTGGCCCGAAGACACACGACCAACTCCTGCATCGTAATTGAGAATCGTGACGGCCACGACACCAGGACCAAAATAACGAGTGTCATTCGAATAGGAAAAAGTGTTGGTACCAAAATTGGTGCTTACAACTGGCAAGGGTGAGACGGCATTCCACTGGTTCAACACTTCATTCACCACGGTTGAACTTTGTGATGCAGTGACGTCCGTGCCGTTGTGTTGAAAGATCATGGGAATCTGAGACGCAGACCACTTGATCGGAACACGTTGAGTAGATTCAGAAGGGGTATAAGCATAAAGGGCCGGTGTAATAACCGACCCTAGGATGATGAACAGAATGAGTACAAAAGAAGAAATCGACTACCTCATTTTCTGACGCCCCCACCATGTAACCAGGGCGCCTAAAAACCCAAGAATCATGACCAGCCAGAAGCTATTCATGACATTAAGTTCACTCTTATTTTCCATTCCATCTTCGACGGAAGCAATTGAGCGAGAATTGCCTTTAGTGCTGCTAGAGACTTGGCGGCTACGGTCTTTTTGTGATTCTAGAACGTATTTATCCGAGTGAATCTCTTTGAGACTCTTGCCCTTAATATCTGAGACCTTACGCAAGAATTTACCCAATTCTTGGCGAGAGATTTCTGGATTCGAGGGGAAAACTGAATTGATAAGCATCGTTTTCTCGCCCAACCGAACGACCTTAAAGGTCCCCATGGCAAGGCCCTGAACCCAAAGTCTTCCGTCTGCTTGGAGACTTAGCAACACAACGTTCTTTTCCCCTGGAACAAAACTAGGTGCGCCTTCGACGGTTACAACCTTATCCCCTTGTTTGCCGCCTGGATAAAACACCTTGATCTCTGAAAGACCAAAATCTTCAGCATCAAGGCCGAGCTCTTTCTCAATTTTGAAGCGCGCTTCAGTCGCGAGTGTGCCGTCTTCGAGCTCTACCGTCTTGCTCGTGAGAAAATCCCCAAGAAGAATGGCATCGGCCGGAGCAATCAGCTTTTCCACGGGAAGTGGCTGAAAGGTAGTGGCCCAAGCCACTGAAATCAATAGAATGTTAGCAAGCACTAACTGCTTTATAATACTCATGTAAGCTTGATCGGCTTTGTCGGTCTAAAACTTGAGTAAAATTAGCGCCTACTTTTCCTATACGCGTTCAGATTAAGCGAATGCTAATCTGCATACTTGTGAGGTTGGAATGCGTCTGTGTTTCGTTATTGCCGTAGATCCGGAGACTGAAAAAACTCAGATGTTCGGTGTGCGCTACATGCCGGTATGGGCCTATACGCTCGCAGCTCACTTGCGCTCAATTCCTGAGATTGAAATTATTCTCCACGACACACGTCTGCTAGGAGATCAGCCGCTACCTCAGGCAGACTGCTACTTTTACAGTGCCCTCAATCAGGATGTGCCGGCCAACATAAAACTTTTGCGTCAGTTGCGTGTTCGCTATCCAGAGGCGCTTCATGCGATTGGTGGCCCAGCAACTGGCTCACTCAAAATGGCAGGAAGACTTTCTGAGCTTGATGCCTTCGACGGAATTTTTCTCGGCGAAGGTGAAGAGCACTCACTTGCATTTATTCAGCAGCTTCGTTCTTATTCAGGCCGCAAGCCAATGCTCTATACGCCGCCTCAGCGTTTTGATCTTTCACATTCTCTTCCTATGGATTTCAAACTTCTCAGTCAGTCCGCTGGGGATTATTACGGCGGAGTAGTGGAAGTTTCTCGTGGCTGCCCATTTCTTTGCGAGTTTTGTGATATCCGTACTCTTCCTGATAATAACAAGGCCCATAACAAGCCCATTGAAACAATCATTAAAGACCTCGAGCAATTTCTTCAACTCGGAATTACTAACGTACTCTTGGCCTGTGACAATTTAATCGGTGATCCCGTTTGGGCCACTAAGCTCTGCGACGCCATTATTGAAATGAAAGAGCGAACAGGTTATCGCCCACGTTGCTACACCTGGCTGACAATTAATGTCGTCAATCATCCTCAGCTCATTAAAAAAATGCGGGCCGCTGGATTTGATATGTTCTTTATCGGTTTGGAAAGTTTTGGAGCTAATCAATTACTCGAAACTGCCAAAATTCAAAATACAAAATTTAATTTGCCTGAAGCCGTTCGTCTCATCCAATCTCACGGGATCGTCGTTGTTGCCGGACTTATTTTTGGGTTTGATAGTGATAACGATGACACTGTTCAGGAAGCACTCGATGGCATCTTGAGCTCTGGCTTGATCTCTGGCGACCCCACACTACTCACAGCACTTTCAGGTACGCCGCTTTATCGACGTATGGAATTAGCTGGACGTCTTCGTCATGGAAAAGTCGCGCTCGGGGGACTCAAGTACAGTACGAACATTAAATATCTGCGACCTAAGAACAAAATCATCAGTGACTACGTCAAATTCGTTAAGACTTTTAACTCTGCAAGCTTTCAAATTAAACGCTTTCGCAGTTTTCTTAACTGTGTGGGTCACCAAGAACAGGAAAAAGTCTCTGGTTATATCCAGCCGGGAAAACTTTTGACCCTCGTAACCAAAAATCGTGCTGCCGTAAAAAGTGCCGCTCTTCGCCTAGGGAAATTCCTCATTTCACCGGCACGAGTTGCTGCTGTTATCTGGGGGGCCATCATGACGGCTCGTCATCCTCAAGGAGCCTGGGCGCACTACTTCTTCTGGGTGTTTAATTGGAGTAATTCAATTGTGAAGTACGGAAGTATCTCGGCGAAGGATTTTGATATCGAATCCGTAGAGGAAAAAATCACACGCCAACACATTATTCCTGACGGTTATGAAGCAGATTTTTTTGAGCCTATTCCTACAGCGAAAATCAAAGCTCAAAGACAACTTACTGTTCGCTCACTTGAAAAACTCACGCCTCCATGAATGATATCGTTGTAGTCATCCCTAGCTTTTGCCCACCTGCCAATCTGCCACAACTATGTGCGACTCTGCACAGTCTTGGCCTCAAAAGAATCCTCATCGTAAATGATGGGTCACCTGAATCATATGGGTCTATTTTCAAAGAAGCACAAACTCTCGGTTGTGAAGTTATTAGCTATCAAAAGAATCAAGGTAAGGGGGCGGCCATCAAAGTCGCGATTAAGCATCTCTTGCAGTCCAATTACTCATTCGAATTTTGTCTTTTTTGTGATGACGACGGCCAGCATTCTCCTAAGGATATTTTGCGCGTAAGTCAGCACGCTCTTAATGAAAAACCTGACTGTGTTTTGGGTTGTCGTGACTTTGCAGGAAGTCATGTCCCATTTAAGAGTTGGTTTGGTAACTTCTTCATGCGCCAAATGATCGCTCTTATTCATTCATATAAAATACATGACTCACAAACAGGCTTGCGTTGCTATTCAAAGAAGATGCTTTCATCGCTTGAAAGAATCCCAGACAATCAATTCGGCTTCGAGCTGCAAGCTTTGCTACAGATGATTAAAAACAATAATCATATTGTGACTATACCCATTGAAACGATCTACTTTTCTTCTAATGCGGCCACTCGCTTTAACCCGCTCCTCGACTCTGCCAAAGTTCTCTGGGCAGCAATAACAACACAACAGAAAAAATAAAAGATACTTCATGCTCAAGAAACTCTCTTCAGACAGCATCTTTACTCTCGTTGTTTTTGTTTTACTTTGCCTCAGTTACTTCCCTCTCTGGAACGGAGATTTCATTGGGGATGACAT
>JBEIPE010000304.1:0-3502 GCA_040377215.1 Halobacteriovoraceae bacterium | reverse complement strand
GCTGACGTTGACCGAATCGAAGAGCAAGGACCTTGTTCCCGTTCTTAACGGCAAACCCCTGCACTCACTTCACAACCCTCTTCGCGAAGCCGAAGTTTTTGCGAGTAATCACCTCGCACAACTTTCAAACCGCCCTTACGTTCTCGTGTTGGGTCTTGGATTTGGTTATCACTTAGAAGAAATGGCGAAGATCCTTCGCTTACGCCACAAAGAAGGGCGCATCGTTGTTATTGAGCCGTGCAAAGAGTTGGTTCGACTGTGGAGCAGCTATCGTCCTAACAAATCTGGCATTGAAGTGTTCTGTGCAAGCACAGCTGCAGAACTATATAGTAATCGCGAACTCTGCCAATTTTTATTACTTAAGCCAGTCGTGATTATTCATGGCCCATCATTTGAAAATGCTAAACCGTTTTATCAGGATTTTCTGCAGAAGCGGGCGGCCGTTTCCGTTTCTCAATGGCAAACAACCAGCCCTTGGTGGAACGAATGGGCGCTAGAACAAAAAAGCGCGACGATCGAAGAACTACTGGAGAGCAAGGTTCCCCAGGCAGCGTGGCTACGTGCCTTCTGGGAGCTCAAACATGCTGAATAATACTCGCTACCTTCATATTCTCATTGGAAATGATGCTGATTCGCGAATGAATTTACTCAGCCCCCATCTCATGAAGCGTAAATATCCAGGTGAGCACGTTGCCTTGGTGCGCGAGGAAGATGCTGAGCTGATTCGCTCAAAGGATTTCTTTCACGAAGTCATCACGCTTGATTGCACCTATATTCAGAAGAGCGCTTTCTCGCCTTTGTTGGGTGATGCCACGGCTTTCAATGTTTTCTGGGAAGCAGTGCACCCTCTCACTCAAACAAACTGGGCCAAAGTTTTTAATCTCGGTGGAAGCACAGTTGAAACCGCGATGGCTTCACTCTTTAGTTCTAATGCAGTGATAGGCCCTGTTCAGCAGAACAGCCAAGTTGCATGCACAGAATCTCCTCTTAAACTTGCGAAGCTCTTGAGCGACTGGAACATGACCCATCCGATCGTTAAAGGGATGCTCCAGCGTAAATCTCTTCAACAACTTGATCTCGCTCCTTTGGAAAAAACTTTTCAACAAATCGGCGAAATTAAATCAATTAAGAGCAACTCTTCTCTAAAATCGGCGCTCGTCGGTGTACGCATCAACGATTTTAGCGAAGTGGAAGCTTCTACTATAGAATTTCTGGGTCAGCTCTTCACTCTCGTCGCTCTTGATAAATCTTCCGCTCAAGGACTGATGGCCTTCGGAATTTCTTTTGTTGATTGGACAGAGAAAAGCAGTGAGGACCATCTCTTCCTCGACCTCATCATCCAAGATGCGACTCAAAAAAATGACTTCTGGATGCAAACGCTCGACCTAAGAGGTAAGACTGCTGACGAACTCACTGACCGTCTCGCTGAAATTCTTCCTGTCAATTTTGCAAAGTGGTCATGCCTGTCATTCTTGTTTGATTATCTGGGACAGCCTCGTCTCGCCCTTCAGTCTGAAAAGATTCTTACCCGTTACGATCGCCAGGCCCTGCAGCCATTCTTGTATCAAGAAGTCTTGAACCTTAAAGATTTCGCCAAAGTCATGCTCGAGGGCTTACGCAAACAGGGTACTGGTCATCACTCGGTATTACAGGATTATTGGAACACGCGACCAGGCGTTTTAAGCTTTGTCTCTGCGATTGAGCTTTCACTCTCACCTTCGATTTCCCCGATGTTCCGTAATGATAACGACGTCATCTTGGTCAAAAATCGTTTGCGGCTTCTTAATGGCTTCTACGAACGAATTCATAAAGCTTGTACCCTGGATATTCCAAAAACAGATCTGGCGCTTACCCTATGACACTCCATGTGCTTGTCACTTGCCCATCACAAGAAAAACTCTTCGCTGATCTAACAGCGAGCGCTTGTTTTGTTAAGGGACAGCACCCTGATCTGACGCTTGATATCTTTATTGATAAAGCAACCATTCCTCACTGGTGGTCAAGCCCAGGCGACTGGTTGAAACTCAAATTCTCGATTCCTGAATGTGTCGGTCCTTACGCCCTCGTGATTCAAACCACTCCTAACGAAGATCTCGCCAAAGATCTTATGGCCGTCGATACTGAGAACAGGGCAGGGGTCATCGCCTCACCCAATCTTCATGTGCAGGGACGGTGGGCCCAGACCCTTGTAGCGCAACTCGCCTCACGTCGTTTTGCTCCCTTTGCACCTTTCGATCTTTTTAATCATGTGATGCTGGGAAGAACGACTCTCGATTTTGGAGAGCACCCGCGCAACACTGCCGGTAATTGGATTGTCGATCTCGATTCATTTAACGCCACGTCTAGAACCTGGGCCGAAAATCTTCTCTCGCAAATCTCTCTCACTCACCCAGCTCAAACCAAAGATGGCTTGTCGTCAAAGATGGACCCAAAGTCCGTCGCTTGCTATATCGGTACAAACTCAGCAGTGGCCAGCTGGCTCGCCTACCATGGTTGCCCATGCATCTTGGTGACCACCAAAGCCTGGGAACCGATCCACGCTCCTGCACATGCTGATGCATGGATCATTCCCGATACTCATCTTCCAACGCACGCTCAGCTATTGAGTTTACTCAGCAGTCGTGAAGGGCGTGTAGGGCACTCATTCCGCCACACGACGGAGTATCTCGGCGGGCAGCTCCCCATACTTCCGGCCGGAAAGACTGACGATGCGGCCGTTGTTTTTGATCGACTCCACTATGTCGTCTTTAATTACCTCAATGATTTGTTGGAAGTTGATCTACCTATCCCTGAAGTAACGGCGGCTTGCTGCATGCACCTGAAGGGAGCTCAGTCGGTATTCAACAAATTAGTTCATCTCAACCAGTTTGGTATCAAGTTCCTCCAAGAGTTCTTGGATAAAGTCGCAAACGGCTCAGTCAAAGACAGCGACATTGAAGAACTTACGAACAAAGTTGCTGAGATCGACACTTACACCGAAAAGACCTTAAGCGTTTATCCCGAGATGGATATTCTTCGTCTCTGGTTACAATTCTCTAAGGCCGGTGCTCAGGGAACAAGTGTTATTGATATTTCTAAAAGTTTGATTCTCATCTTGCATGAGATTAACCAGGCCTTCCAGGCCTACGCTGAGCTCATCGACGCCATTGTAAGACGTCATGCTCAAAAGCAAGATAGTACCGGGCCATGAAGGCCCAAAAGGATGTTTCGCATGGATGCTGAAGCCTGTATTTCACACGCAGAGATGACTGTCCTCATTCATACAACTCTTTCTGAAACAGTGAGTGAGCTGAGCCGCGACATTGAGGCGCTCAAGGAAACTCCAGCAATGAACCTAAGCGACGCGAGCCTCTCGGCCATTATTGATCAGACTCGAAAATTCGTCGTTTTTTTGAAATATACCAACGAGTACATGCGTAAAACCCTGCCTGACTCGGTCGTACGTGAAGAAATGCTGCGAATTAAGCTGCATTTGCTCTCTGTTCTGCGCGCCCTTTCTGAT
>JBEIPE010000333.1:0-3041 GCA_040377215.1 Halobacteriovoraceae bacterium | reverse complement strand
TTCCAAGTCGTTTGCACTTGCGGCGCCAGCCATTCTTGCAAGAGCGGTGTGAGAGTTTGTGGGTCTTGCAGCGCTTGTGTGATTCGCTGAGTGATAAGATCGCTGACTCCGCCAAGGCCTGTGCAACTCACAGGCGAGAGATTCCAGCCGCCCGATGGGATCAAAAGTTGAAGTCCGCTCAACTCAGGTCGCCAATAATTTTGCTCTTTCACAAACTGGGCCTGGGCCTCGACCGTAAAACGGGGGATGGTTATTTGCATGGGGGAGCAGCGCGCTTCAAGGCGTACGGAAATGACGTTTCCATTGAGCTCGATTTTTACAATTTGATTCACACTGAGTTCCGCGATGCTGAGCGTGGCACTGAGATCCTGTGCCAGAGTTTCGATTCCTGAACGATTAAATTGTGTTTGGCCTAACTGGCCGGCCAGTTGGACATGAATGTCTTTCAAAATAGGTTTGAGGTCCTGCCAGTTGATCTCCAGCCGAGGTTCGTGGTGGGTGAGATTGAAGTCCTGCCCACTCCAGGTTTTCGAGATGAACTCCCATGGCAGCCATTGTGCCGCTTTGACTGAACCGGCGACCACGGGAGTAGACAACAGCAAGTTAACGACGAAACATAAAAGGCGAACCATGAAAGACCCTCCGGTGGTCGGTTAAGTCTTTCAACGGCCATGAGGCACATTTTTTTTAATTCAGTGAGTGGATTTTTTCACCAAGCGATCTAAGTGGTGATGATTTGAGGAAGTCTTAGCTTTTTCGAGTTTTTGCTCTAGCGGAAGATTTAAGGCAAAAAAGCTGTTTTGCCACAAATCTGTGTCACTTTTGAGTGAGGAGGCCCTTCGCAAAATGCGCGAGGCCGTTCACAACGGATTCGTAGATATTATGTTCGCGCAATTTTTCTGCCCCAAAAACGGCGGTAAGTCGCTCGCGCAACATCGGGAACTGGGATGTACCACCGGTAAGAATCACTTCTGTAACATTGGCCGGAGTCACACCGGATTGCTCAAAGACTTTCATCATCGTGCTGACGATCTCATCGACCGTTGGACGCACACTGATGCGATAGTCTTGATCATCAATCGGCTGCTCAATATCAATCCCTAGTGCCTGATAGATAAAAGTGGCTTCAGGAGATTTTCCAAGTGTGATCTTGGTCTTTTCAATCTCATTAAATAACGGAAAGCCCAACTGGCCTTCAACCAGCGCATAAAGCTGCTGGATGTATTTCTCATCATGCTCGGAGAGCGCAAACTTACCGATGTGCTGGAGGAACTCCCAGGTATCTTTCTCGCGCAGGTGGGTGATGTGGGCCGGCGAACAAATCTTCTTTAAGAGTCCACGGGGGAATTTGAGAACGTTTTGTCCGCCCGGAAGTTGGTACTCAAACTGTGAGCCGAAATGAGGCGCGATGAAATCCTTCATCATGTCGCCATCGAGGGCATCGCCGGCGAGAAACACACCACTCAGTCCGAGGATTTCAGAACCTTTCATCAATGTGAAATCAGACGTACCGCCACCAAAGTCGGCGATCAAAACGATTTTATTTTCTAAAGAGGCGTTTTGATAATCGAGACCCGCGGCCACGGGTTCAGGGCAAAAATGAATCTCTTTGAAGCCGGCGATCTCGGCGGCTTTTTGCATACGATCTTGTGCCAATTGATCGTGTTCTTTTTCTAGCGAGTAAAGTGCAGGGCGACCCAAAACGATGCGTTCGACTTGTTGGCCCGTGCTCAGGTTGGCGCGTCGGCGCATCTCTCCCAAGAAGACGGCGATCATTTCAGAGATATTAACATTTTGATTATGGATCGCTGTGCCGGTGTAGCCGGGCTCCGGAAGAAACTTTTTAATGGAACGTAGAAAACGACCTTCACCTTCGTGATTCACGTACTCTTTTATGGCCTCACTGCCAAAGTACCAGTTGTTTTTCTGCGGCGTGAAAAGGAGTGAGCGCAACACATGGCCGCCGGCCGGATCAAGCTTCACGGGTTGAATCTCGCCTTTGTCAGAGACATAGGTGAGAAGTGAGTTCGAGGTTCCAAAATCGACGGCGTAAAAGCTCATGGGTTAAGTTTAATTCTAAGACATTTCTGGATTTCTACAATAGTCATGGCTAGAATGCGGTCTTTAAGGAGATCCCATGGAATATCGTCAGCTCAGCGGTGCAGGTTTGCGTGTCCCTCTTCTCAGTTTTGGCACGGCCACTTTTGGTGGTGTCGGTGACTTCTTCAAGGCCTGGGGGGCCACAGACGTCGCTGAGGCCAAGCGCCTGGTTGATATGTGCATGGATCATGGAGTGAATTTTTTTGATACCGCCAACGGCTACTCCCGTGGCCGCTCAGAAGAAATTCTTGGCGAGGCTTTGAAAGGTAAACGTCACCAATCTCTGATCGCGACGAAGGCCACGTTCCCTATGGGCGATGCCCCGATGGATTACGGTTCTTCACGCTTCCATATTATTGAAACCGTCGAGGCGAGCCTCAAGCGTTTGCAGACCGATCATATCGATATGTTCTTCATGCACGGTCAGGACATGCTTACACCGGTGGAAGAAACTCTGAAGGCCTTAGATAACTTGATCACAGCCGGAAAAATTCGCTATATCGGCTGTTCCAATTTCTCTGGCTGGAATCTCATGAAGTCTTTGTCGGTTTCTGAGCGCCACGGCTGGGCCAAGTATGTTCTGAACCAAACGTATTATTCTTTGGTCGGCCGTGAATATGAATGGGAATTGATGCCGCTGGGCCTAGATCAAAATGTTTCATCTATGGTGTGGAGCCCGCTGGCGGGCGGCGCACTCTCTGGGAAAATTTCACGGACACGTCCGGCACCTGCTGGCAGTCGCGCCTCTCAAATGGACTTCGTGGTTTCATCGAAGTCTGAGCATTTGCATAACATCGTAGATGTGTTGGAAGTGATTGCCAAAGAAACGGAGAAGACGGTGGCGCAAGTGGCACTGAACTGGGTCGCTCATCGCCCTACCGTCGCAAACGTTGTGATCGGTGCTCGTAATGAAGAGCAGCTCAAACAAAACTTCGGTGCTG
>JBEIPE010000167.1:0-6430 GCA_040377215.1 Halobacteriovoraceae bacterium | reverse complement strand
GGGGACGAGTAATATCAGACCTGGAAACTGGAAAATAGAACTCGGACGTAAACGGGCCCGGGCAAAAATATTCGCCCCCGCCCCCACACCCAGACCACCGAGAAAGAGACCCATCTCTGGCCCAAAATGGGCCGTACCTACTTTGGAAAGCGCATATCCAAACACCCCCGCCAGCGTAATCCACTTGGCCTCGCGCCACTCGGCTTTGAAAATTACCGTGGACATGGCGGCCGTCACAGGAACTGTGATGATAATGACCCAGCTAGGTATCTGAGCAAAAGTATACGCTAAACCGTTCACACTAATCACAGCGGCGATCTTACTGCCGACAAAAACTCCGAAAGCGAGTTTCAGCAGAATCATAAACCCGCCCATCAACCGCGAGGTCCCGGAGGTCAGGTTTTGCGTGGCAATCTCGGCGATGGAAATGGTGATGTTGAGACCGGGAATAAACATAATCAGCGACGCCAAAATCACCACGCTGACATTAATGTCCGGTGAAACTTTCGCGAAGAGCGTCGCGAGCAGCGTCGCCACCAAGGCCATGAAGGCTTCGTACAACTGAGAGACCAGACCGAAATGTTTCGGCAGAGACAAAATCCCAATGAGCGCGCCCACGAGCAGCGAGGTGAGCAAATCGCCCCATGTGCCGCCGAACAAAGTCATCATCCCACCGGACGTGAGACTGAAACACAGCACAGTGATCCAGCTCGGGAATCTTTCACTGCTATTAAAAATTTCCTCCAGGCGCTGACTACCCTCTTCTACGCCGAGGCGATTGCGGATCACATCTTGCGCCACTTGATCGACTTTCGTCAGGCGTCCCAGGTTGATGCCACTGGGTTCAACACGCGCAATACGAGTGACTTCTTCATCGAGAAATCGAAAGGAACAGAAAATCGCTGTTGGGATAGAAACGAAAGAGCCCTTTAAACCTAAACGTTCACAGAGTGCGTTCATGGCCGCCTCCAGTGAGTGGGCCGGGGCCCCCACTGAATGCATGCCACGGCCGAACTGCACGATGAACTTTATTCGTTGCAGGTACTCTTCACGCAGCACCTACTGGCCTTGGTGCGTCTGGCGAATGTCAGTAAGCATTCTTTCAATCATCAAACTCGAAAGGCGATTCAATGTTCGTCGCATAGGAACCACAACCATTTCGCGCGCTTTGTTAGTCGTCTCTTCATTTTCTGGCACGCTGATGGTTACAGGAAAACTGGCCTTCACATTGTAGCTCGCGAGCGGCACGTTGAGTTTCGGCAAATTGGTTTTACCCAACGCTTCGCCCACTTGATGGTAACGGCCCCACGGGTACAGCACACTGGCCTGGGCGCGCACTTTCATTTCTTCTGGAATCACTTCTTGAGAACGCTTGTCGACACCTCCACGACGCCACTCGGCCCCGAGGAAAACCACCACCACGGCATCGACCTCAAGCTCTTTGGCAAGATCGTTCACCCAATGATGCTGATGTTGCGATGGCTTCGCGCCCCCCAACAAGTCAATCGCTGGAACCAGCAACAAGCCCACGTCGCGGTAGTTGGCAGGTTGAAGCAACGACTCTTCCGGAATTTTCTGTCCCGGCTGACGCCAGAAAAGTTCTTCTTCATTCAAATAGCTTGGGCGCTTGATAATATAGTCAGGCACAGTGAAGCCACCGCTGGCAAAGACCTTGGACGCTTTAATTTTTCTAGGGCTCACCCATGTCACAGTTTCTTCGGAGATACGATTCAACTCATTGTTGAAATAATCCCACAATTGTTCGGTGAGAATTTGTTTTCCCTTCGCACTCAAGTAGACGTTACGATCTGTCGCAAGGCCTGAGCGTGAAGGTTGTAATTCGGTTTCAAAAACGACCAGAGCGGCACGACGAATTTGGCCGGCGGGATGTTTACGGAAGTCGTCCAACTTAACGCCATCTGGATCACGCGTCTCACGCTTCACAACTGTTTGTGCGTACGTGGTGATGTCCTGAGGACTCAAGCTTTCAAAAACAGCTGGATCAAAACTGGCCTGGCCACCATCTGTGGTGACTTTATGAGCACACGAGGCCACAAGCAAAAGACAAAAGAGATATTTCATGTGTCGACATCCAGGTTAGAGAGGTGCTGCCATTGTACGCGGACCCCGTCTGAAAACTCCAGACAAGGAGTGGGAGAAAGAAAAATCTTGCGCAGTTTGACTCGGCGCCCCTCTGAGTCTACCCCTTTATAACGCAAAAGAGTCTCATGACGGCGCCAGTCGGCCCACTGTCGATAGGGTAAATCTTCAGGTAAACGGCGCAAACCCAACGTCACTTTGGACCATTCAATTTGTCGCGGGGGATGTTGGCCCTGCAAGGTTTGCGGATTGTGCCACGCCAGACCCAGTGTCTCCATGGTCCATTTCTCATTGTTCTCTTCCACCACCAACTCCCAGTGGCGCTGAAAAGATTTTCCTAACAGATATCCGAGCGGAGAAGGATGCAGCGCTAGTTCACTGGGCAACAATCCTGTGCGTCCTTCCCACGCATCCTCAAGGGAGAGCACCGGATGATCCGGGCGCGTGCGATAAACTTGTAACCACGGATCATGACGCTGGGACTGCAAAGCAAAACGCGTTGCCGTCGGTGCAAGCCACCACGCCTCCCATTGCAAGCGCGGCTTCAAATCACCGTGGGACTCCACCACCACAACCCAGGCCGGAGTTGAACGGCGCTTAAGTTTTGCCAGCAGCGCATCTAGCTGCGGACCAGTGGCGAGATAAATAAAATAAACGTCGGCTTCAGGCAGCTTCTGGGAAGGAGAAGCAAAATCCCCTTCGATCCAATAAGTATGCGGCGCAGGCAAACTGCGGGCCGCGCTGCGTGCTTCTTCCAAGCGCTCAGGAACTAATTCCACACCGTGGGCCTCGCCGTCCTCGAACAACCACGCCCACAGTAAACACGTGCGTCCAATGCCACAGCCCACATCACACCAACGACGCGCTCCCTGCTGATAAAGCCAGGGCATGACTTCCAAGAGATCATGATAAGACGTGTAGAGCGCCTCGGCGGTGACACCCTTGAGATACAGCACGTCAGCGCCTTCGCGCTCGACATCGGTGATGGGACGTAATTGAAAAAACTGGTCCAGCGCCTTCAGGTTTTGCTGACGCAAAAAGAGCAGCTTTTGTGGCAACGTTTTCATGCGTCACAACGCTATCAGATGTGGCACAATAGTGGCCATGAAATGGATGTGGTTCCTCCTCCTCTATTCTTGGACTCTCGCAGCGCAAACCGTCACGGTGGCCGTCATCGATACGGGTTTTGATTTGGATAACGAAGTCTTAAGGCCTCGTCTCAAATTAGGTGAGACCGACGAAGAGGGCGCCATTGCCTTGCCGGGTTTTGCGGGCTGGGACTTTAACAACAACGCTCACTTGAAATCGTCCCTAATTGAAGGCGTCACGCTGCAAGAAGTTTTGTTTTATCGCACCCTGCGCGCCAAGCTGCACCAACAAGGTCTCGCGCCGAGTGAGCGTGAGTGGCTGGAAAGAAAAAAAACCGATCCGCTTTTTAAGGAACAACTCCGTCGGTTTAAGAACCAATCCCATGGCACCATGGTGACGGGCATCTTACTTTCCGAGGGCGAAGGCATTGAGGTTTTTCCGGTGCGCGGTCTAGGCATTGATGTGCCCACCTTGGTGGTGGATGAAACCACCCAGGTGAAATTATCACCGATCCAAAAACATTCGGAGGCCGAATTTCGCCGCCAGGTCAGTCTCTCCGAAGAGCGCATCATCCGCAAAATGCGTAAAATGTTGGCGTGGATTAGTCTGCATAACATTCGTGTGGTCAATGCCTCTTACGGTGTGACGGAGAAGCACATTCAGCGTCGCTTTGCGGAGTGGTACAAAGAGATCACGGGACTCGAACTTGATGAGATCAAGCTCAAAGAGATTGTTGATTCTTATTTTGCCTCAATCTATAAACGTGCCGATCGCATTCTGGCCCGCTACCCACAGACTCTGTTTATTTTTTCTGCCGGAAATTCTGGCCAGAACAACGATCAGCACCACCACTTCCCGTCGCGCATTCGCCGATCTCACGTCATCAGCGTGGCGGCTTTGAACGGTGACTACCTCGCGAGCTTTTCCAACTGGGGTGAGATGACCGTGGATGTCGGTGCGCCGGGTGTCGGCGTGATGTCGATTATTCCGACGGTGTATGCGCAACAAACCGGGCTGGCACAGACGCCGGCCAGTGGCACCAGCATGGCAGCACCTCACGTGGCGAACCTGGCGGCCCGCTGTCTGCAGATCAATAAAGAACTCACAGGAGCGGAACTCAAAAGAATTTTGTTAGAAACCGGCGATGAACTGGTGGCGCTGTTAGGCAAAACCACCAGCGGCCGTGGCGTTAATACTGACCGTGCCTTGAAGGCCGCTCAATTATCCAAAGAGCTGCCGCTCGATGAGGCCATTCGTCTGGCGTTAAGTCCGCTTACTCCCAGCTCAGCGTCTTCTTTAGTGCCGGATCCAGTGACAAAAACACCGGACACGTCAGCGCCGCTTGCTCCAACACCGACTTCTGTTCCGCAGACAGAACTTGCCCCCCCCACGACACCTTCACCTTGATCTCGGCGACTTTCCGTGGACTCGGCTGCATGATTTTTTCCACTTCGCAGCGAGTGCCGGCGATATCAAGCTCAAGGCCTCGGGCCTTGATGCCCATGATGGTGAGCATGCAGCTCGCTAGCGATGTGGCGAGGAGATCGGTGGGTGAAAAGGCCTGCCCTTCACCGTTGTTGTCTTTGGGTGCGTCGGTTAAAAGCTGAGCACCAGAATCTAAGTGCAACGCACGTGTGCGCAACTTACCTTGATACTCGACATGCATGATGGTCATAAAAATCCTTTGAAGACAGCATGACCTGTCTCCAAAGGATGTGTCAAAGTCAGTTCACCAAGATTTTGCGAGTCACCACTTCTGTCTTAGGAACGGTGATATCTAAAACCCCATCCGTGAACTTCGCCGTAATGTTCTGCTCATCGATTCCATCCGGTAGAGCAAAAGCGCGGTGGAACTTCCCGAAGCGCCGTTCTTGGCGTAGCACTTTGTCTTTCTCATCACGGGCCTTGAAGGTGCGCGTCCCGCTGACATGAAGCTGCCGATCCTTAATCTCAAGCTCGATATCTTCTTTACGGAAACCAGGTACATCAAGGCTCAATGTTAGAGCACCAACGCTGTCCACTATTTCGCAGGCCGGCACAAGGTTGTCGCGTGTGCCAAAAAAATGATTCAAGTCTGGTTGTCTTAATTCGAACTGCAGCATAAATCCTCCTCGAAGTTTTACGTCCTAGACACAAGATGGGCGTGGTCTTTTTAGCGTCAAGGGTGTCTAGCTTTTGCCTCAAAATCATGGGAAAATTCTTCACGCATCGACCTTATGAGGAGCTTTAAAGTGGTTAAGAAAACGAAGAAAAAAGTTGTGAAGAAAAAATCAGCAGTGAAGACAAAAAAAGTCACTCCTGATCAGCAGGCCATTGAAACCCTCGTCGAACTCATTCGTGTGACCAGCACCGTGATACCCAACGATGTGGACCGCGCGATTGAAAAAGCCAAGGGCGTTGAGAAGCCCAACACCACCGCGTCTTATGCCATGGATATTATCTCTGATAACATCGGCCTTGCTAAAACCAAAAGCCAACCGCTGTGCCAAGACACCGGCACCGTCGTGTTCTACATTTACCATCCGCCAGGTTTTCATCAGACACCTTTCATTAAGCAAATCCATAAGGCCGTGACCGCCGCGACCAAGAAAGGCTACTTGCGCGAGAACTCGGTGAACTCACTCACGGGTGAGAACGCCGGAACCAATCTCGGCGCGGGCCACCCGTCGATTCACTTCGTCGAACACTCGGCGAAAACCCTTGAAGTGAAACTCATGCTCAAGGGTGGCGGCTGCGAAAACGTCTCCACTCAGTATTCACTTCCAGACACAGGTTTGAGTGCCGGCCGTGATCTGGATGGTGTTCGCAAAGTCGTGCTAGATGCCGTCGTGAAAGCGCAAGGCAAAGGCTGCGGGCCCGGAGTCCTCGGTGTGTGCATCGGCGGCGATCGCGCCGACTCTCATGCTCACGCCAAAAAACAACTCTTCCGTAAAATGGGTGAACGCTCAAAAATTAAAGAGCTCGCGGCCCTGGAAGTAGAAATCGTCGAGACCTGCAACAAGCTCGGCATCGGACCCATGGGCTTTGGTGGCACCACCACGATTCTTGAATGCTTGATGGACCATCGCAACCGCGTGCCAGCTTCATTCATCGTCTCAGTCAGCTACATGTGCTGGGCCTTCCGTCGCCAAGGCGCGGTCATCGATACGAAAACTATGAAACTCAAAAAATGGTTGTACTAATATGATCGAACTTAACTACCCCTTCTCTCGTGACGAAGTTCGCAAACTCAAAGTCGGCG
>JBEIPE010000297.1:0-3532 GCA_040377215.1 Halobacteriovoraceae bacterium | reverse complement strand
TACGAGAGACAATGAAGTCTCGATGCCAACGTTGAAAGCGAAAGAGATGTTAGCCGCTTTCTTGATGAATTCTTTCTGTTGAACTTCAGCAGTCATCAAAGAAACGTCAGTTGTAGCTGCTTCGTCTTCGTACTCGAAGCCCGAGTTACGACCAACGTAGGTGTTTGTGAAATAGTCGAAATCAACCACTTCGTAATCGTCACCCCAGTAGTCACCATTCAACTCGCCAGCCAAGATATCGTCAGTTTCGATTTCGCGGAACTCACGAGCCAACGCTGTGTTGTTTGAGTAGTAGTCGTAGTAAACGATAGAGCGGATGTACTGCAATGAAACAGCTTTGTGCTCATTGTAGCGATCGTCGTAGATTACGAACCAATCTTCCTGGCCTGGAGTCAATGAACGAAGAGTCTCGTCAGTGTAAAGCTCGACGTATGACTGATAGTTCGTGCCTTCGATGTTGTTCAAAGCTGCTACGAAAGAGTCTACTGAAACGTATGACGACGAATAAGCGCCGTAAGTCGATGTACCAGTGCTTCCACCAGTAGAACCGCCTGTAGGGCCGCCGCCGCCGCCGCCGTTACAGCTTGCAAGTACTGCAAGTGTAGCTGTGAGAGCTGTGGTCTTAACGATACGAGAGAAAGACATGTATATCTCCTTGGGTTGTTACTAGTTAATCCGAAACTAGATTTTTGGTTGGTAGCGTTAAACCACGAATTTGAATTCCGTTCCAACGCAAACGCATGAGTGTGTAAATTACTCATGTTGCTAAAAAGCAGTGGTCAGAAAAAAGAATTAAGACGGGGGAAATAAAGCTCCCCCAGGACGGGGGAGCCGATGGAACTAGTCGATTTGTAGAGGGAAAAAGCTTAAATCCACTTCGCCTGAAGGCTGCTGGCAAAGCATTGTAAACGCCGAGAGACCAGTTGTGACCGTCAAAACTTGACTCTTCAGAGGGACACAATTGGCCGGGATCTTCACACTTAAAGCGATGGGACGATTAAAGGCTTCCTCTGTGCTGAGCATGGCGTAGAGGCGATCCCCGTAGATCAAGGTTGAGTTTACCGCTACGGCCGGGTGGTTCACGCCCTGGTCTTTGACCAAGACACTTTGCAGGGTTTCACTGAAGTTCACCCCAGGGAAGCTTGAGTCGCGGTTAATAGGAAGGCGACGGGCCTCTGGCTTGCCTGCACCGACTTGCTCATAGACGTACACGTGGTAGCGCGATTCAAAGAAGAGCACGCGGCGATCATCCCCTTCAAAAGTGGCCACCACTTCGAAGAAAGGGTTGTTCCAGCCAGAAGTCTTGAGCGTCCAAGCTGGTAGTGCCTCGCCCTCAACGAAAGGTTTCACACGAGCGCTTGAGCGATCTAACAGCGCCATCTGGAATGAGTTCTCAGATACCGCAAAATTATCAAGGCTCCGCAAGGTCAATGGATTGTTCCCGATCTGGAATACGTCAGTGTCCGCATGGGCCTTCAGAGTGTAGTCGTTTGGGGCTTTCAACTTAAGAACAGCAAAGCGGCGGAAGAAGTTTTCACCGGCCGAAACCACGTGACGAACAGTTCCGTTGGCGCGCTCAAGAGCTGTCTGAGGAAGAATGCGCTCAACATCGGCTTCTTCCCATGGGGAAGTGTTCATTGATTTTTGTAGTTTTTGATTGAAGCTCACTGAATCCACTACACGTGGACGAACTAAGACGCGTTCGCCGTCTTGGGTGGGCTCCCAGTAGTAGAAACGATTCGCCATGCCTGCTGGTTCAAAGTCCAAGAGGTCTTGCACGTTGTCTTCTTTAGGAAGCAACCAAGCTTTTTGATAGTAAGGAACGGCCACGTCACCCATGAAGGTCTTGAGGCGCAACCATGCGAAGTCAGCGCGCTCACCATCTTTCAAAGGCAGTCCTTCAAAAGTTGTAATCGGCATTTCCCAGCGTGAATTTTTACCGAAGAGAGGAGAACCGGCAAGATCCGTAAATGTGAGAACGAGATGATCACGTTTGGTGTTCATGCCGTAGAACACAAGATCATTTTTGCCATCGAAGTTGATGTCTTTCTCGAACACACTCAAAAGCTGATGATGGCCTTCCAGAATCACTTCTGTGCTCTGAGAGGTGGTGCTGTCAGAGTTAGCGCGGATGGTGACGACGCGGATCTTCTCGCCATTCTTCGCTTGGATATATCCATGGAAGTCACTGCTGGCCTTGTCTTCCACTGAGATATGACCCACACGTGCGCTCTTGCGCGCACCTTGGATACTTACCAGAGCGTTGCCTGGGATGCCTTTGATCGCAACGTTCAGCAAGTCTTTGGTTTCGAGCTTCCGCGCGAGAGAAAGTGTCATGGAAGTGCGTGTGGTGACAGTGTCGAGAGTTGTGGTGAAGGTGACTGGGATTTCACTGTCAGCGCGAAGGTTTTCGATCACGCCGCGGATGCGTACGTTCTTGCCTTCAACTGTGACATCAGCGTCAAGACCGAGAAGAGAAACTGTAGGAGTTGACGTTGTCGCGCCGAGGATTTCGATAGGAAGTGTGAAATCAAAGCCGCCTTCTGGCGCCACATCGATGGTCACAAGGTTTTTTACAGAAACGCTGGCGATGGTAAGATTCTTTTGCGCTAAAGCGCCTGCGATATTCAATGCACCAAAGCGCACGAAGCGTTGGTCGCTGTCTTTGGGCATTTTGCTGGCGGAAGCGTAAAGGCGTGCCTTCACTTCTTCGCCGGTAATCGCTGGATTCTGGAGTTTCAACAAAGCGGCAGCGGCGGCCACGAAAGGTGAGGCTTGGCTTGAGCCGTTCTTCGCTTCGTATCCTTGAATACGCAACGTGCGTGATTCAAGAGCACGTGGAATGGTAGAAACGATCCATTCTCCTGGGGCCACAAGATCAACCTTGCCACCGTGGTTAGAGAATTCAGTGAGCTTACCTTGATTGTCCACAGCACCGACGCAAATCACTGCAGGGTGGGCGCATGGCCAAGTAGGTACGTCTTTATTGTTGTTACCAGCAGCGGCGACAATCACGATGCCTTGAGCAGCCGCTGTGTCGAGTGCTTTTACGATACGTGGAGTGTTGACCACTTGTGGCCAGCCCAAGCTCATATTAATCACTGATGCTTTGCCTTCAATCGCGTAAGCGATGGCGTCAGCAATAATATCCGTGATGACTTTGCCTTTGTAGACGAAGCCGGTGGTGTCTTTGTTGAGAACTTTCAAAGGAAGAATCTTCACGCCGAAAGGAGTGACGCCTTGAATGCCACGACCGTTGACGTTAGCAGCGATGATGCCCGCGACGTGGGTGCCGTGCCCGGTGTCATCTGTCATGCTTGCGCCGTCTAGGAAATCGCGTCCCGCGAAGACACGGTCTTTCAATTCGGGATGACCGAGATCTAAACCGCTATCGATCACCGCGACGATGACTTCGCGACCTTGGCCTAATGTCGAAAGGGCTTCTACGCCTGGCCATTTGATGTCGACGCCAGGTGTCCCGACGATTTCTTGGTTACGAATTTCGCCTTCCGCACGGAAGATCTTCTGTCCT
>JBEIPE010000433.1:0-1947 GCA_040377215.1 Halobacteriovoraceae bacterium | reverse complement strand
GACGAGAGAGAAGACCCACTCACCATCCGGAAGTTCGATGGTCTCAGATTCCTTCTGCATTTTTATACGGAAGATCATCTGAGACTTCGGATTGAAAGCAGTGAGCATGACCGACCCGCTGGCAGTTTCGGCTGCCGTGAGGCCGGCAATCACAAACTTCGCATCAGTCACTGCGCCCTTCTGTCCGCAAGCGGCCAGATTAAGCAGGATCACAATAAATAAAGCGAGTCTTAGCATGGGCTTCTTTTCGGTTTTTTATACATTTTGAATGAGTTGTTACTTGGGGGAGCTCCCCTCAGGAGTTTCAGGGACTTGCGTGTCCTTAACGAGGACGCAAGAATCAAAATCGCCCAGATTCTAGGGGGCCAAGTCTTAAGAATACATAAAATCGATCAAAGCTTGATGGTCACCTTTTCGAGCGGCTTTGATCGCCTTGATATAAGCCTGCCGTCTGACTTCGTCGTCTGTGATCTTTGCTCCCCATGTGGGCGTTTCGAACTTCTCTCGCATTGAAACAAACTGCACCAGCACGCGCGACCAGCGACCGTTGCCATCGCGAAAGGGATGGATGGTGAGCAGCCGTTCGTGAAAGATGGCCATCATCTCGCGGGGTGGATAGCTCTTGAATTCGAGCCAGGTCTTCAAGTCCGTCTCCAGCTCACGCAAGGCCACGCGGATATCGAAAGGTTTTAGGAACTCAGGATTTTGTAATTCTGTTTTGCGAATCTGACCGGCGAATCTCCACACATCACAGAGCATCTGCTTGTGCAGCTCCAGCCAAACCTCCTGACTCGTGTGATCCTTGCGCGTAGAGTTTGACCAAGCGATGCCCAGGGCGATGTTTTCGCTTTCGAGCTCATAGAGTTCAGTCATGTCCTGGACGTGTGAGGGCTTCAGATCATCAACGATGTTCTCATCGATGGGGGTGTGCCCGTCACGATTTTTAAAGAAGAGCGACATTACCAGATGTCTCCCTTCTCGATGAACTTCTTCGCCAGCCGCGCGATGCGCTCGTCCTCAGGGCCCGTG
Source organism: Halobacteriovoraceae bacterium (assembly GCA_040377215.1). GTDB lineage: Bacteria > Bdellovibrionota > Bacteriovoracia > Bacteriovoracales > Bacteriovoracaceae > UBA6144. Next base: position 918 of record JBEIPE010000433.1, on the reverse strand, counting down.
ACCTTTTGGTCTTCGAGCTTCATGTGGAGATCGGCGTTCAGCAGTGTCGCGCGCGCTTTCTCCATCGCCTTGTCGTTGATGAAGGTGCGGATGTCTTTTTTCGGAACGAAAGAATACACCACGTCGCAATCCATGGCGTTCGCGAGCTTCCTCAGAAGTTCGAGCGAGATCTTTCCTTCCACTTCGCGCTTCTCGGCCTGGGAGATATTAGAAGCGGGGAGTGAAACAAGACTCGCGAGCTCTTGCAGTGTGAGCCCAAGCGCTTGGCGCATGTACTTGATCCAACCACCGCGCACGTTCGCTTTTTCTTTTACGCTTCTGAGTGCTTCGATCCTGCGATCGATTTGTGTGAGAGATGTCTCATCGAGAAAGGTGTTCTTCATAACGGCTCCTTGTACTTTATAAAGTAACATATTTCATGATTTATTACTTTATAAAGTACTTTATCGGCACAAATAGTACTTTTTAAAGTATTTTTTACGCCATAAGTACCCAAAAACATATGGATGGCGTCGGGGCAGCTGTCGGTGCTATACTATAGTTCACAAGATTCGGGGGTGCCCTGGTTTCGACGGGGGACTAGAAGAATTGAGTGCGTGCAGTGGTTGATCGGCCGGCCACTATAAAAGTCGATCACATTTTATTCGGCAACGAATATGCAATGGCAGCTTAATTAGTTTTTAACTAATTGGTTCCTGAGGGGCCGGCACCGATAACAAAAAGCCGGTAAAGAGGTCGCGCTGGGACCTCCGAAATCTAAACCTGCAAGAGATACGCCGGGAAACTCTAAATCACCGGGTGTTTGTCAGTTCTACAAAAATTGAAAATAGTGCTTATGCTAACTCATAAGCTACGCACGTAGTACTCTCTCTCGGAAGGTCCTTCGGACAAGGGTTCGATTCCCTTCACCTCCACCAT
>JBEIPE010000139.1:0-7513 GCA_040377215.1 Halobacteriovoraceae bacterium | reverse complement strand
CGTCGCCTGGTTGATGCTCTGGCCATTACGTCGCTGGAACGAAAAGAATTTTTGGCATCCTGTGGTTGGAAAATCCTACGGCGTGTGGATTTTTTCTTCGGTACTTATCATAGGTCTACTCTTCCTCGGTATTCGTGGGCGTGCAGCGATCAAATCTCCCATCAGAGAAGGTACGGCCTACTTCTCACAAAACCCGACGCTGAATAATTTAGCGCTGAATCCCTGCTTCACTTTTTTTTCCAGCTGGATTCGCTCGAAAAAATATAAAGAGAAGCCGTTAAAGTTTATGTCGACGGATGTGGCCCTAAAACAGATTCAAACTCACTACGGCATCACGCCTTTGCCTGATCGCTCTCCCTTGGCCCGCACCATCGCAACTGGCCCCATGAAAGACTGGAACGTTGTCTTGGTCATCATGGAGGGTATGTCTGCTCACTACACGTCTTATCGCAAGAGTCCCAGCTGGACTCCAGTACTCGATCGTCTCATGAAAGAAGGCATTGAATTCAAGCAGGCCTACAGCGCCGGTATGCACACTTTCAACGGTGTATGGTCGACACTCTTTTCCTTTCCTTCTCCCTACACCACCCATCCACTCAAGCGTGATGTCATTCCTGTGCTCAATGCATTTTCAAGTCAGATGGTAGAAAAGAAGATGCAAACTTTCTTCTTCACGACCCATGACGACCAGTTCGACAACATGGCCGGATTCGTTAGACAAAATGGTTTTCAGAACATCATTCACCAAGGTGACTATCCTGCTGAACGCGTGATGAGTATTTTAGGTGTGCCCGATCACGATATGCTGCAATTCGCTCTGCCTCGTCTGACCAAGGCCGATGAACAAGGACGATTCTTTGCGGCCATGCTGACAGGCTCAAATCACAAGCCCCATATCATTCCTCCTGAATTGAAAAACGTATTTAACTCACCGGATGAGAAAGAAAATATTGTTCGTTACTCTGACTGGGCTTTGGGAGATTTTTTAGAGCGCGCCAAAAAAGAACCCTGGGGTGCCAGAACCATTTTTGCGTTCATCGCGGATCATGGCCAAGGTGTGGGTACTGAAAGACTTGATCAAATCATGAGTTACCACCATGTGCCGTTCATCATCTGGGCACCCGGTTTAGTTGCTCCTAAAACCATTGCGAGTCCTGTTATGCAAGTCGACGTACTGCCGACACTCATGGGTCTCTTGGGCGGAGAATGGATCAACAGCACGCTTGGGAACGATGCGCTCAATCACGCGAGAGATTGGGCCTATGTTGGCCGCGATGAGACCACCTGTCTGATTACCGCCAGTCAGCTCGACTGCGAAACACAAGATCGCACGCATACTTTCCATCAATTCAAAGCACCTTTTTGGCCAGCAGCGCAGACCTATAAGCAAGCTGATCTCTGGAATATCGTTCATGCTGAACTGCAAATGAGTGACAGCGTATTGCGCGAGCACCGACGCTTCCCCTAAAATGGGCCATGGATAAAATCATTTGCCTCGGAAAGAACTACGCTGCTCACGCTCAAGAAATGAAGGAAGCTCTACCAGAAAAGCCGGTGCTTTTCCTTAAGCCACCTTCATGTTTCACGGAACTCAAAGAAAACGTCGGTATCACGCTTCCATGGAGTCGTGGAACGATTCACCATGAGTGCGAAGTCGTCTTAAAACTCTACAAAAAAAATGTCATCGCCGTTTCTTTGGGTTTGGATCTCACTTTGCGTGATTTACAAAAGCAACTCAAAGAGAAAGGCCATCCTTGGGAAATCAGCAAGTGCTTTAAACACAGCGCTCTCGTAGCGCCATTTGTTGCTCAAAGAGATTTCGCTGATTGGCGGACGGCCACTTTCCGTCTCAAAGTGAATGGTGAAGTTCGCCAAGAAGCGAGCCTAAAGGATGCGCTCTTCTCACCCGATGCTGCGATTCATCATGCCAATGATCATTTTCCAATGAATGATGGCGACTTGGTTTTCACTGGTACTCCACAAGGAGTGGGCCCACTGAATCCAGGTGATAACGTGACCCTAGAGTGGGGCCCCATCAATCTCACATTTAGGCTTTTAGAATGAGTGAACAAACTCTTCACGACATCAAAAACACTCTCCATCGCTTAGAGCTGATGAGTGAGTTGCTCTCCAAACGCGACTTCACTACGTTTAGTGAGAGTGAAATTCGTGAAGATGTAAAAGCTGATCTAGCGAAACTTCAACAGCTCTTTGCTGGCATCAGTACTGATCGATAAACTCTGGTGGAATTTTGAAACGGAACACAGGAGTGGTGATCTCAAAAGTCTGACCGCTGTCTCCAAGCATCTCGAAATGGCCCCACATCTTTCCAGTCAGCGTAGGAAGGGGGCAAAAACTTGAATATTCAAATTTCTGACCACGCTTAAAGAAAGGCGTATTGCCCACGACTCCCGCCCCTTTCACCTGACGAACCACTCCATCACCATCTTCAATATGCCAGGTGCGCGTGAGCAACTGAGCGTCTTCTCCATGGAAATTCGTAATCATCACAGTGTAGAGAAACAGGAATTGTTTCTGCATGGGATTGGAACGTGGAAAATCGAAATCCGTACGGACTTCAACTCGGTAGCCGAAACTTTCTTCGATGTAGACGGGTGTTTGCGTGGCCAAGGGACACCTCCAGGTGTCCCTATTTTAGCTCTTAGAATGAAGAGAGGGCAATATTCTTAAAGTCGTGATTGCCGGTGCGATCATGGACTTCACCTAGACTATTGATAACGATCAGTTTGCCATCCTGGGTCACAAAGTAGTTATGGCCAGACTTCACAATAGCTCCATAACTTCCGAGTTCGCCATGCTCTGAAACCACGCCGTCATCAGCGACTACGATCAACTTACCACCTGACACTAGAAAGTTACCGCCGCGCACTTCTGGAACGAGAATGCGACGAATGAGATCACGTTTGCTGTAAACAAAGCCTTCGCGTGAAATGGTGTAGAGCACACCATCAGCGGTTACCATCCAATTACCACCTACGTGTTTAATCGTGGTGAGATCTAGCCCATCCACAACGCTTTCGAGCAAGTTGCCACGATCCGTAATCACAAAAAGTTTTGGTGGCTGACGGCGCTCGCCCGGAACGATGATAAAGTTTCCACCTTTCATGATCGGTTTTTTCAGGGCCTTGTTTTTCTCACCCTTAAAAGGAACGCCCTGACGATCAATCGTCCAAGGTGTGCCGTTCTCTTCGATAAAGTAGTTAAATCCGGTGTAGGCCACACTCTTCGGCGCTTCCATCGAGTGAACGTCTTGGCGGTAGAAGTAACCACCGTCGTCTGTCGTCACAAGCTGACGATCTTTGTTCACATAGAACTGACCGCCGCTATAACGAATTTGAAAAGGAAGAATGAACTGACCGCGATCGTGGAGAGCACCTACGCTGTCGATATTGAGCACAACACCGTTGGCCTTAATCACATAAGACTGGGCCTGGGCCGCACCGGCAGTAAGGGCAAGACTCAATAGAAAATAAGAGATGCGCTTCATAAAAGCCTCCGAGATTGGGTAACGCTTGTTTATACCCAATCTGGAGGCCAGCAGCGCAAAGTGTGAAGTATTTACTTGGCGGGTTTGAAGTCTAAGGCCACGGAATTGATACACCAGCGTTTGCCCGTCGGCTTAGGGCCGTCGTCGAACACGTGTCCAAGGTGAGAATCACACTTAGCACAACGGACTTCCACCCGATGCATATTGAAGGCGTAATCATCGATGAGCTTCACGTGCTTGGATTGATAGACGTCGTAAAAGCTTGGCCAGCCCGAGCCACTATCGAACTTGGTGTCTGAGGTGAAAAGCTCCTGACCGCAGGCCACACATGTATAAGTGCCCTTCTCAGAATGCTTATTGTACTTACCCGAATGCGGCGATTCCGTTCCACCCATACGACAGATGCGGTACTGCTCAGGATTCAACTTTTCTTTATAGATATCTTTCTCTGTCGACATATTGCCTCCCTCAGCTCCCAAACCTACTGCTGTCAAAACCGATGCCACAAGGTTCTTCATAATGATATCCTACTCCCATGAGTTCAACTTCAGTCTATCTTTTGGCGCTAGCCGCTAATCTGTTTTTTAGCACCGCCAGTCTGGTATTCTCACTCTATGCTCGTCGGTTCTCACCTTTTTGGATCAACCAACTCAAGGTTAGCATTGCTATCATCCTCTTTGGCCTGGCCACTTGTTATACGGGCGTGACCCCCCTTTCTGTGACGGCCACTTGCTACCTTTTATTAAGCGGACTTATAGGCCTTTGCATTGGTGACCTATTTTTGTTTCGCGCTTACACCACCTTAGGCGCAGGGCGCTCTTTGGTGCTTTTTAGCTTTCAACCTCTGCTTTTGGGACTCTACGGCTATTTCTTTTTGGCACAAACCTTCAATAGCTCCCAGGCCATTGCCGTGGCCTGTATGATGGCCTGTTTGGGTGTGTTTCTCCTCGAGCGCAACAAGCTCACGGGACGCTGGGATTTGCAGAGTTTCTTCTGGGCCTTTGCCGGAATTGTTCTCGATGCCGTCGGCGTGATGCTCACGCGGGAAGCTTTTGAACTCACCACTAACCTCGATGCCATGCAGGTGAATCTCATTCGCTGTGCCGGTGCCTTGCTGGGCTACTTCGTCATTCGCCCTAAGGGTCTAATTCAGGTCGCTCGCGATATCTTCCCTATGAAACTGAAAGAAAAATCGCTTCTCTTCATTGCGTGCGTGTGTGGAACATTTGTCTCTCTCGCTCTCTATCTCACGGCTCTCAAATACGCCCACGTGGCCTCTCTGACTGCTGTAGCCATCACTGGACCTGTTTGGGTTTCACTTCTTGAATGTCTATGGGAAAAGAAACTGCCTAACCGATATCTCGTTGTTGCATTCAGCTTCTTCTTGATTGGCTTTTATTTCATGACCTAAAGCTTGTGCCTGCTGAAAGCATGTCCATCTTAGATTGTAAGAGCAACTAGGAGGACACTCATGATTACCCCGATCCATATTAGAGAGTTCTTCCTGGTCGATGGCGACAAACTGGTGGCGGCCCGGGTCCCGCATCTCCAGCGCGTTGTACGCCGTATGATCAAGCAATCTCGCAAGGCCCGAGTTTCACAAAAGAAGCGCCCCTCTCAGTGAGGGGCGCCCCTACCTCAATAAGTTTTGTTAAGTTGCGGAAATCTCGAGATTTTCCTTGGCGAAATTCTAAATAAATAATACTCTACTGACTTCCCTCAAGGAGTCCCTGTGGCCAATGTTTTAGAAGAACTCGCTAAGCGCGTGCTGGTACTCGATGGTGCCATGGGCACTATGATCCAACGTTATAAATTGGAAGAAGAAGACTATCGCGGCGAACGCTTCAAAAACTTTCCTCGTCCACTGAAAGGTAACAACGATCTCCTCGTTCTCACACGTCCTGATGTGATCACAGAAATTCATCGCAAGTATCTTGAGGCCGGCGCCGACATTCTCGAAACCAACACCTTCAGTGCTCAACGTATTTCCATGGCCGATTACGAAATGGAAGATCTTTGTGACGAAATCAATTTCGTGTCCGCTCAACAAGCGCGCGCGCTGTGTGATGAATTCACCAAGATGAATCCCAAGAAGCCGCGCTTTGTAGCGGGCTCCATTGGACCGACAACAAAAACCGCATCGCTCTCTCCAGATGTGAACAATCCTGGTTTTCGTGCTGTTAATTTTGATGACCTCAAAACCGCCTACAAAGAACAAGTCGCTGCCCTCGTGAAAGGCGGCGTAGACATTCTCCTGGTAGAAACTATTTTCGATACGCTCAACGCAAAAGCCGCCTTGTTCTCTATCAGCGAATACTTCAATGAAACGGGCCAGAAGCCATTACCGATCATGGTCTCGGGAACGATCACCGACCAATCTGGCCGCACACTCTCGGGTCAAACCGTTGAAGCCTTTTTGTATTCGGTTTCGCACTTGCCATTGATGTCCATTGGATTGAACTGCGCTCTTGGTGCTGAACTCATGCGTCCCTACGTAGAAGTTCTGGCGGCGAAGTCACCGTTCTACGTTTCGATTTATCCTAACGCTGGTTTGCCGAACCAATTCGGCCAGTATGATGAATCTCCGGCGTACACCGCGAAGATCGTGAATGAGTTCATGCAGAACAAGTGGCTCAATATCGTGGGCGGTTGTTGTGGCACGACTGATTCCCACATCCGCGCCATCGCGGACGCCGCTGCTTCTGCTCCTCCTCGCCCGCTCCCCAAGAAAGAATTTATCCCGAAGTGGTCTGGCCTTGAGGCCCTCACCCTTTTCCCTGGCTCAAACTTTTTGAACATCGGTGAAAGAACAAACGTCACCGGCTCCATCGCGTTCAAGAAAATGATTCAAGAGAACCGCATGGAAGACGCGCTCAAAGTCGCGCGAGAGCAAGTGGAGAATGGTGCGCAGATCATCGACATCAACTTTGATGACGGCATGATCGACTCTGAGAAAATGATGGTGGATTTCCTCAACCTCATCGCTGCAGAACCAGACATCGCTCGCGTTCCTGTCATGATCGACAGTTCAAAGTGGACTGTTCTCGAGGCAGGCCTCAAGCGCGTGCAAGGCAAATGCGTCGTCAACTCGCTCTCACTCAAAGACGGTGAAGAGCAATTCATCGAGCGCGCCAAGCTCGTGCGCCAGTATGGGGCGGCCGTGGTGATCATGGCCTTCGACGAGAAGGGCCAGGCCGATACATATGAGAAGCGCATTCAGATCTGCGAGCGCGCTTACAAGTTGTTGACAGAGAAAGCGGATTTCCCGCCAGAAGATATTATTTTTGATCCGAACGTTTTGACGGTCGGCACCGGCATGGAAGAACACGCTAACTACGCAGTGGATTTCTTCAAAGCGGTTCGTTGGATTAAAACCAATCTTCCCCACGTCCGCACCAGTGGCGGTATCTCCAACGTTTCATTCTCTTTCCGCGGTAATAACGTTCTACGCGAAGCGATTCACTCTGCGTTCTTGTTCCACGCCATCCGCGAAGGACTCGACATGGGGATCGTGAACGCTGGCGCGCTTCCAGTGTACGACGACATTCCTAAAGACATGCTTGAGCACATCGAAGACGTCATGCTCAACCGCCGCGAAGACGCGACAGAGCGTTTGATCACGTTTGCTCAAGGTATGACCGCCACCAAAGGCGCTGTTAAAGTTGAAGACCTCGCTTGGCGCTCACTCCCAGTGGAAGAACGCCTCGCCCACTCCCTAGTGAAGGGCATTGCTGACTTCGCTGAAGTGGATGCGGAAGAAGCACGCCAGAAATATCCGAAGCCTTTGCACGTCATTGAAGGCCCCTTGATGGATGGCATGAGCATCGTCGGTGATCTCTTCGGCGCGGGAAAAATGTTCCTTCCGCAAGTTGTGAAGAGCGCGCGTGTGATGAAAAAAGCCGTCGCCTACTTGCAGCCTTTCATTGAAAAGGAACAGGCCGGTCAGAAAGCGCAGAAGCAAGGCAAGATCTTGCTCGCCACCGTTAAAGGTGATGTGCATGACAT
>JBEIPE010000223.1:0-4920 GCA_040377215.1 Halobacteriovoraceae bacterium | reverse complement strand
TCTCGCCTCGCCTATGCAGGTGGATATTGATTATGAAGCGGTGGATACCCTAGGTAATGTGCGAGAGACCCTCGAGCATCTCGACGCCGCTCAAGAGAAAATGGAGCGCGTCCTGGTGGTGACATCTGACTACCACGTTCTCCGTGTACGCATGATCTTCCGTGCGCAAATCGGCAAACGCCCTTTGGCCATCTACTACGAAGCCATTCCTAGTGATTGGTCATCGATGAGCAATATCAAAAAGCTCATTATCGAAAGTCTCAAGACATTGAGGGTTTGGTTCTTGCTGACGTTTGCTTAGATTAGAGAGACCAGCCACCCGGCAGAGCTGACGGACAAGCCTCTGAGACCACGTACGGAACCACAAAACTAATTCCTGTCGCTCCATCTTCAGCTGGCTCAGTGATGTCGCAGAAAGTAGCGCCTACATACTCAGTATAAGTCGGTTTCAAGTCGGCCAAAGTATCCGGGTCTACTTCTACAAAAGTACTCGTAAGAGTCACACGGCCAGTTTCATCGTCTTCATCGTCTTTGGTCACAATCAAGCGAGTGACATTCCAGGCGCTGCCCATGTAGGCCAGGTAATCAAATTCAAACTTATACGTGTCGGTGTACTCTTTGGTATCGGTCCCCGTTGGGACCACATACTCTTCTTCCACTGTGATGCGTGAAGAATTCGTACTGGCGGCCACTTGCCTACGGCAGTACTGCTCTTGCAAGTCTTCGATCATCTCAAGATTGATGGCCTTAGGAATGCGCAGGAAATAAACGCGCGTATTTGTACCGATGACACGATTGATGAGGAGGTATAAATCAGTACCATCATTTTTCCAAACACGAATGTTATGGGTGGTATCAACAGTCGCGCCGTTTTTTAGCTCATGTTTCCACGCATCACTGCGCTGCCAATCAGATGAGCTATACACGAGCTCTGACTGCTCTTTGAAATCGGTGAAGGCACCATTGCTTTCGTCTTTACACTCGTTATAGGCGCGCGTGGTGATGGCAGCTCGGTCGGCAGCATCTAACTCATCCCAAATGCCTTCCGTCTTACCACAAGCAGCAAGCAGGACCAGCAAAACGGTGAATGAGAAGACGAGTTTCAAAACTTATATCCCCCGCCTAGGGCAAAGATCGTTACTGGATCTATATCGGCATTATCGTCTCTGCGCTTATCAAACTGGTCAACGGACGAGCCCGGAGCCCCTCCTTCAAGAATTTTCTCACGAATTCTACGTCTGTCGAGGCTGATGTTCACTTGAGTTGCCTTCAGAGTGAGATAAAAGCCACTGCTGGTGGAGAGGATGTTGAAACCGCCAGTAATCGAATTTGTTGTAAAATCATCTTCCATGATGAAGTCATATTGATCCACACTAGCTGCTTCAAAATTGTATTGTTTGCGCTGATAAGATCTTCCCTTCCCAACCCCGGCTTCAATAAAAAATTCCATCGCCAAATAGGCCATATCCCCGAGAAAGGGATTTTTTGTTTTGTAGTCAAACATCCAGCCTAGGTGAGCCATCGCATCGACTCCATAATAGGAGCCGGTATCCTTCTCATTTGATACTTCCGTACCGGGAAAATTAGGATCTGCGGTTTTAATTCCTTCAAACAAAGTTCCCATGTAGTAGCCATCGACACGGCCCTGGAAGAGGAATCCAGCACCAAGATAGAACTCACGTCCAAATCCAAGGCGGCCGCCATGAAGCTCACGCTCTTTCTTTTTAAAGTAGTCACTTGCGCCAGTGAAATTGAGAGGCAATGTGTATTTCGTCGTCTCAAAACCAAAGTTTCCAATCCAATGACTCTTGCGATGATTGAAAGGCATGTCCTCGTCATCAACTTGGGCCTTTGATTCAATCTTGGGTTCTGCTTTCTTCTCAACCTTCTCGACGACGATTTCTTCCACAACAGGAGGGGCCACTTCGGTTTCAACAACGGGTGCTGCCGATTCTTCAACCAAGGGTGGAACTTCATCATTCACAACTGTTTGTTCAGGAATTGGCTCAACAACCGGATCAGCGATAGGTTCGGCGGGTGTGATCGTTGTCTCACTCGCAATCGGTGTCTCTTCCACTGGTGGTGCGTCTAACAAAGGAGCGAGTTCTTCTTCCGTGAGAGGCAACGGATCAAGCTCCGCCTCTTGGGCGTACCCGACAAAAGAAGTCAGAATGAGGGCTGCAGTGATGATGATTTTCATACATCTATTGTCGCCAGAGGCCACGCATGCAGTCAAATTTTAAGCTCTTGAGACCGTGATGACTTCTTCCATCTGTTCGATGGCAGAGATGGTCTTAAGAAGTTCGGAGTAATCCTTCACTTCAATCTCAAACACGAAGCTACCCTTCTGATCTGGCAGAGAGCGGGCCATGGCGGCGCGGATGTTGATGCCCCCATTGGTGATCGTCTTAGAGATCTTAGAAAGAATCCCCGGCTTATCATGAGTCATCACACGGATATTTACTGGGTGAGCAAAGGCATAACCGCGGTTCCATTCAACGTTCAAGCGACGCGAGTTTTCCACTTCATGGGCGCGGTGGCAGCCTACGGTATGAACAGTGATGCCCCGACCACGGGTAATGAAACCGACGATCGGATCGCCTGGAATCGGATTACAGCAGCGGCCCATGCGAACCTGGACATCATCAAGACCATCGACGATCACAGCGTTATCACGGCCAATAGAGCGACGAGCGTTTTTGGCGACTTGTTCGGCGAAAGTTTCCTTCGGAGTCTCTTCCTGAACTTCTTCCTTGTAATCGATCCCTTTCACCAACGGCAAGACTTCGCGTAACGCGTGCATGCCGGCGCCGATCTGCACCTGAAGTTCTTCTAGCGTCTTCACGTGAAAGTGATCGTAGGCATCGTGGAAGGCACCTTGCTTCTCCAAAGCCTTGGCGGTGGTGCCATAACTCTTAAGCGCACGGTCGAGCATCTCTTCGCCATCAACGTGATGCTTATCACGTTCAACTTTCTGTAAGTACTGTTTGATTTTTGTGATGGCGCGCGAAGTTTTACAAATTTTGAGCCAGTCTTTCGACGGGACTTGAGTCTTCGACGTGAGCACTTCAACGGTGTCGCCCGATTTTAAGCGGTACTTCAACGGCACCATCTTGCCGTTTACTTTAGCTCCTACGCACTGGTTCCCCACTTGGGTGTGTACCGAGTAAGCAAAATCCAAGGCGGTAGCACCGTAGCGCAATTCTTTAACATCACCGGCAGGCGTGAAAATGAAAATCCCACCCACATCAAGATCGTTCTTAACCACATCCATGAACTCGCTTGAGTTCGTGACGTTCTGGTTAAACTCCATGAGCTCTTCAACCCATTTGAGTTTAGCGGCCGGTGCGTTCTGATCGCGCTGTTTGTACTTCCAGTGCGCGGCCACACCACGTTCGGCCACTTCATGCATTTCAAATGTACGAATCTGAATTTCAATTCGTTCAGCGCCAGGTCCAATGACCGTGGTGTGAAGAGATTGGTAGTTGTTGACCTTTGGAATCGCGATGTAGTCCTTGAAGCGGCCAGGCACAGGCGTAAACGCACTGTGAATCACACCGAGGACTTTGTAACATTCAGTGATGTTACCGGTGAGAACACGGAAGGCGAGCAAGTCTTGAATCTGATCGAAGTCCACGCCCCGCTGGGCCATCTTTTTGTAAATTGAATAGAAGTGCTTCGGGCGTCCACTGACATCGGCCTGCACACTGTATTCCATCAACTTTTCTTGGATCGTATCGATGGTGTCGCGAATATATTCTTCGCGCTCGGCTTTCTTCATGCTGATTTTCTCAGCAAGGCGATAGTAAGTATCCGGGTGAAGGTAGCGAAGACACAAGTCTTCGAGTTCACCTTTGACGGAGTTGATACCCAAACGGCTGGCGAGCGGTACGTAGATGTCGAGCGTCTCTTGCGCCTTCGCCATCTGCTTTTCTTTTGAGACGTACTGAAGCGTGCGCATGTTGTGCATGCGATCGGCGAGCTTCACGATGATCACGCGCAAATCCTGCGCCATGGCGACCACCATCTTACGGAAGTTCTCGGCTTGGGATTCTTCTTTGCTCTTGAATTTTATCTTTGAAATTTTAGTACAGCCCACCACGATCTGCGCGACGTTCTTACCAAAGAGCTTTTCAATTTCTTCTGGCGACACTTCGCAGTCTTCCACGGTGTCGTGAAGCAAACCGGCCATGATGCTATCAAGATCCATCTTGAGCTTCACGAGGGTCGTTGCCACATTCAACGGGTGAATGATGTAAGGCTCACCCGAGCTGCGTTTTTGTTTGATGTGTTTGAGTTCGGCAAACTCGTAGCACTTGCGCAGAAGACTGATGTCACCTTCTGGGTTCGACGCTTCGACCCGACGGACGAGTTCATCTACCGTGAGGTTCGGCTCATGCGAAAAGTCTATGCGCTCAGAAAACATCAGCGCCCCTTCAATTGACCAGCGACGATGCTCGCGAGTTCTTTGTAGGCACGTTCGACTTCATCATTGGTGATGAGTGAGTCGTAGTCATGGGCACGGGTGAGTTCGATGCGAGCATTTTTGAGGCGCTCTTCAATCACGTGAGCGGGATCCGTCGCGCGACCGCGCAGACGTTTTTCTAAGTCCTCAATGGAGGGCGGACGAATGAAGATCACATGAGCGCGAGCACCGAAGATTTTCTTCATGGCATCGGCACCTTGCACATCGAGATCAAATAGCAGGGCCTTGCCTTCTTTGGTGCCTTCGTTCACGAAGCTCAAAGAAGTCCCATAGTAGTTCGAGTGCACGCGCGCCCATTCGATAAAATCATTTCGGGCGATACGTGCTTCGAAGTCTTGTGCTGTGATGTAGTGGTAATCAATTCCGTCACGCTCACCTGGGCGCATCGGGCGTGTGGTGCAGGACACTGACCAGTGGAGTTCAGGATGTTCTTT
>JBEIPE010000316.1:0-3241 GCA_040377215.1 Halobacteriovoraceae bacterium | reverse complement strand
GTGCCCTTCATGACAAAGTAGGCCTTCGTCACATCGAAATGCCCTGGAGCAATCTGAGTAATTTTTAATGGTGAAGATCCATGTCCGTGGTGACCCATCTGCATCCAAAGGTCAGCTTTCACTAAGCTCACTTCTTTTTCATCACTCGATTCGAGGAAAAGTTGGAAGCGACCTTCCTGGCTCGTCGTGAATGTTGTTTCAGCTTGATAGTTCACACAAACCTTAGTGGCTTGAGAGCAAACATTGGCAAAAGAAGGAGCGCTCAGGGCGAGGGCCAAGGCAATGATAAGTGACTTCATAAAAACCTCCGGGATGAAAACAATCTAACAAATTGTTAGGCGTAAATCCTGTGAAAAAAGGTTATACATGGTCCATGAAGCTTCTTCTGGTTTTGCTCGTTTTCTGCTCTGCGCAGTGCCTGGCCCAGGCACATCCTGCCCTCGAAGGCATCAACAACGTGACCGAGAAAACGACGGTTATTGACTGGCAGGAAAAGAAAGCCACCGCCCTCGTTTTTATCTCCAGTCTTTGTCCCTGCTCAAACGCTCACATTGAACATTTAAAAACACTCGCGCAAAAATTCCCCGACATTAATTTTGTGGGCATTCACTCCAACGCCGATGAAGTCGCTAAAGACAGCAAAGAATACTTCGCTCAACAAAATCTTCCTTTTCCGGTCCTACGGGATGAGAAAAGCACATGGGCCAATCGTCTTAAGGCCTATCGCACTCCCCACGCCTTCGTGATCTCTCCTGCCGGTGCTGTGATCTATCAAGGCGGCGTCACTTCTTCCGCTGAAGCGAAGAAAGCAGAACATTTTTATCTCCAAGAAACGCTGGAGCGCCTTTTGGCCGGTAAGAAAATAGAAACGAACAAGACAAGGGTGATTGGCTGTGAAATTGCTCGTAACTAGCTTACTCACTCTGCTGATGCTGGCATCCTGCGCAGATCCGCGCTACGTGGATGGACCGCAAACGGACATCGACACCGTCACAGGGTGCGGCCATGTGTTTAAATCAGAAAATCTCTGTCTCAAAACCGCCTGGGTTCAGCGCCCTTCAGAAAGCACCTATGGTGAAATGACCTTGAGCTTTGTGGATGTGAATGACGAAACACGCTTGGTTGATCCTAAGAACGAGCCCTTTATCGTCTTGTGGATGCCCAGCATGGGTCATGGCTCTTCACCCGTGACGATGGAGCGCATCGACGTGGGCCGCTACAAGGCGAGCGAGATTTTCTTCATTATGCCTGGCCCGTGGGATATTCGTTACCAACTCAAAAGTGGCTCCGATGTTGTCGAAGAGAGAATTCAGAAAATTACTATTTAGCCTCCTCGCTCTCGCGACCGCTAACACTGCCATGGCGGCCCCTTGCTGTGGTGCTGGTTTTGCCATTCCCTCCATCATCACATCCGACGATAAGGCCCAAGTGGCCGTCAGCTACAGCTACTCAAAGATTCATGCGGACGTGTTCACCAATGGTGATTGGCGTCGCCGGCAAGAAAAAGATGTGACTGAGACCTACAAGCTTGAAGGCGCGCATATTTTTAATGACCGCTACCAGTTTGGGGTTTCGGCTCCTTATCAAAAACGCACTCGCGAAGGCGCACAGGCCGACAGTTCGGCCGGACTCGGCGATGTCTCTTTGCAACTTGGCTACGAGTACTTGCCTGACTGGGACTACAATCCTTACCGCCCGAAAGGGATTGGTTACCTCTCACTTATCGTTCCTACAGGCCGATCGATTTATGAATCAAAAGATGGCAGCGGCATCGATGCCCGTGGACGAGGCTTCTGGGGACTGGGTGCCGGCACAGTGCTCACTAAAAGTTGGGGGCCGTGGGACGCGAACTTTAATTTTGAAGGTCACTACTCGCTACCTAAAAAAGTTTCTAACGACACCACGAAAGGCACGGTGAAACCGAGCTACGGCGGGAGCACCTCTCTCGGCGGCGGCCACAATTGGAAGAGTTGGCGGATGGGTGCTTTGATCAACTGGTTTTATGAAGCTGAGACTGATGTCACTGGCACAACGGCGTCAGAGGGCCAACTCAAGCGCTACGCTGCGGGCTCCGTGCTTTTGAGTTATCTTTTCCAAAGCAACGAAAGTCTGGTGCTCAGCTACACGGACCAAACGATCTTTGGTTCGCCCTTCAACACATCACTTTCAAAATCCATTACGCTTTTTTTCCAGAAGCGCTGGCAGCGCTAGATCTTGCTTTCTGGAGTTTCTCATAGCTCGCGATAAGCTTCTCATGCTTGTCGATTCCAGTGAGCTTCTCATCTGTCGGAGTGAGTCCGAAAAAGCGCTGCTCACCTGAAAGCGAATCAGCGGCGGCCTTGAAGAGTACAGGGCCATACATGCGAGTGAGGGCCTCGGCAAACTCCCCCTGCGCGAGTTCGGGATCGAGTTCGATATCTAGCAGCACATTCAGCAGTTGGTAGAATTTCTTGCGCTCCGGAAGACTGTTGCTAAACGTCGATAGCATCTCGACATTCACCTTGGCCTCTTCCACATTTTTAAGCGCGAGATAACTTAAGGCCTTGAGCTCTCCGATGGTGAGCTGCCCCCAGATGGAGTTCTCGTCAAAGGCCACGCCGATCAACTCGGCGACTGTGGTGTAGTTATCGATTTCACTTTCTTCTAAGCGAGTCACGAGAGCGCTAAGTTCCGAGTCATTGAGCGAATGCAGATTGAGCACATCACTTCTAAACTTGAGCGAGCGATTATGGTTATCCCACACCAGCTCTTCAGGGAGATAGATCTCCGAGTAGCGTGGCACCAGGATACGTGTCGCCTTCGCTCCGAGTTCTTCGTAGTCTGCGATGTACACTTCTTTGTCGAGCTCCTTCAAGATGCCCATCAAATAGTTGAGCTCTTCTTGAGTTGAGCCGGAGAAATTCCAATCGACGAATTCAAAATCCGGCGTCGCCTTAAAGAACTTCCACGAGACCACACCTGTCGAATCGATGAAGTGATCAATGATGTTATTGTGCTCTTTCACTGCAAAGTCGTTCAACGTCGGAGGAATGAGGTCATTCAATCCTTCAAAGCTGCGTCCCTGCAAAAGCTCTGTGAGTGTGCGCTCGAGTGCCACTTCAAAATTCGGGTGCGCACCAAAGGAGGCGAACACTCCCCCGTTACGCGGGTTCATGAGTGTCACATTCATCACCGGGTAACGACCGCCGAGAGAGGCGTCTTTCACGTAGACCGGAAAACCTTGCTCTTCGAGTTTCTGGAT
>JBEIPE010000115.1:0-8453 GCA_040377215.1 Halobacteriovoraceae bacterium | reverse complement strand
TTGGTGGCCACGTCAGCTTGCATCTCACCGTCAGCAATCAGGGTCGGGTCCATCTTCTTGGCAAGTTTCAAAGCTGCTGCCATAGAGCTTGGAGAGTCACTGCGGTTTGAGCCGAAGTTTGAGTACGAGAGGAAAGCCACGCGGGGCTCTTTCTTCATCAAGCGACGGTAGAGCTCAGCTGTTGAAACGGCGATGTCGGCCAAGTCCTCTGTGGAAGGATTTGATTGCGCTGTACAGTCAGCGAGGAACACCACACGTTGCTTAAACACCAGCACCATCACGCCAGCGACCTTCGAGCGACCCTCGCGAGTTGAGCCCACCACTTTCATGATCGGACGCATGCACTCTGGATAGTTTTGAGTCGCGCCAGTCACCATACCGTCAGCTAAACCGTTGGTGACCATCATCGAACCGAAGTAGTTCGAACGCTTCATGAGATCGCGAGCAAAAGAAGCAGAAACACCTTTACGTTGCCGAGACTTAAAGAAGCTCTCAACGAAGCCTTCGTAGTGATCGGTGTCTTCCGGGTGTAGGATGTCGATCTCTTTCAAGTGAGAAAGATTGAGGGCATCCATCTTCTTGTGAATGGCTTTTTTGCTACCCAAGAGAATCGGATCGATCAAACCTTCATCTTCAAGAATCGAAACAGCTTTCAGCACGCGCGGCTCTGTGCCCTCGGCGAACACGATCTTCGGGCGGCCTGCGCCCGGAATGCGGGAGCGGATGTGGCGCATGAAGGAGCCTCCCTGGCCCATGCGCTCGGTGAGCGACTGAGCGTAGAGATTGAGGTCCTCGATGTGGATGCGGGCGACGCCCGAATCCATCGCCGCTTTTGCGACCGCCGGACAGACGCGCGTGAGCACGCGCTTGTCGAAGGGTTTTGGAATCAAGTACTGGCGGCCAAAGGAGAAGTTTTCATTCCCGTAGGCACGCTTCACTTCCTCGGGAACTTCTTCCTTCGCAAGTTCTGCCAGAGCACGAGCCGCGGCGATTTTCATCGCTTCGTTGATCTTGCGAGCACGCACGTCGAGTGCGCCACGGAAGATGAACGGGAAGCCGAGTACGTTGTTTACTTGGTTCGGGTAGTCGGTACGGCCTGTCGCCATGATGGCATCGTCACGGACCTCGGCGACCTCTTCTGGAGTAATCTCTGGATCCGGGTTGGCCATGGCGAAGATGATGGGATCCTTCGCCATGCTTCGTACCATGTCTTTCGAAACGAGTCCCTTGGCAGAGCAGCCGATGAAGACGTCGCAGCCATTCATGGCGTCCGCAAGCGTGCGGGCCTTCGTGTCGATCGCGTACATGTCTTTGTACTTGTTCATGCCGTCGGTGCGGCCTTTGTAGATCACACCCTTCGAATCGACCATCGTGAGGTTCTCTTTCTTGATCCCGAGGTCGACGAAGAAGTTGCAGCAGGCGATGGCGGCAGCGCCGGCGCCACTCACGACCATCTTCACTTTCGAGATATCGCGCTTGGTGATCTCAAGAGCGTTCAAGAGGGCAGCGCCACCAATGATGGCGGTTCCGTGTTGATCGTCATGGAACACTGGGATGTCCATGATTTCAATGAGAGCTTTTTCAATCTCAAAGCACTCTGGCGCTTTGATGTCTTCGAGGTTCACACCACCGAACGTCGGCTCCAGCGCTTTCACCGTACGCACGACTTCTTCTACTGTAAGCGCGTTGATCTCGATGTCGAAGACGTCGATGTCAGCGAAGCGCTTGAAGAGAACGCCTTTACCTTCCATCACCGGCTTGCTGGCGAGAGGACCGATGTTGCCAAGACCCAAAACGGCGGTGCCGTTTGAGAGAACCGCAACCAAGTTTCCTTTGGCGGTGTACTTGTAAACGTCCTCGGGGTTCTTCGCGATCTCGAGACACGGACCGGCCACGCCGGGAGAGTACGCGAGAGAAAGATCACGTGCTGTTAGGCACGGTTTCGTTGAAGTGATTTCAATTTTGCCGGGACGACCTTGCGAATGATAATCAAGCGCTTGGCGGTACTTTTCTTCGTTAGAAGCGTCTTTGTTCGTACTCACGCGAACACATCCTTTGCTAAGAATTTGGAGAAGAAGACGATAACAGGTCTAGCGAGTTGATGCTACAGAAGTGCTGCGCGTCAGTGAGTAGACAAGGCCTAAAATTGAGGCCGCAAGTCCGGCGTAAAATTCATCAAAAGGCATAGGCCAGTACTTGTTTGTAATAGAGAAGAGCGTCATGCCTACGATGCCTGGCACAACAGAAGACAAAAACCCTTTTTCAGTCAGTGTGCCGGGGCGCCACAGCCCCCACAACAGAGCCGGCAAAAGGCACGCTGAAATCATGCCGCCCAAAGTTTTCCACACCAAGACAATGCTGCCGCCAAAAAGTGGTGCGATCAACCACGCCATGAGGCCACAAAAAATCATGCCACCCTTGAGCCACCACTTACCGTCTTTGTTCATCAAATCAGAGGTAAGTGCGGCACCGGCGGTGAAGAGATAGGAATCAAGAGTTGAAAGAATCGTCGCGAGAATTCCCGCGAGGAAAAGTCCGCGGAAACCGCTAGGAAGTTCTTGTAAGCCGAGAAGCAAATAGGATTGTTCGGGAAGAGCGTTGGGCAAAAGCGCACGAGCGTAAAGTCCGCCGAGCGTCGTAGCGATATCGAAGAAAATCCAAATCCCGGTAGCGATATAAAGTCCGCGCTTGGCGGTTTTTAAATCTTTCGCTGCTTGCACGCGTTGATGGAAGTTGGGATCGACGAGAGTTCCGAGAGCGATCGCGCCCCAAATGAAAAGCGCACTCCAATCATTACCCCCAGTGGGATCCCAGTGTGTGGGAGGGACATTGGCCGCTAAAAAATCGAAGCCGCCATAGTGGACCCAACAAAAACCCACAATGGTCCAAACGGAAATCACCATGACGATACATTGAATAAAGTCTGGATAAACCACAGCGCGCAGTCCACCCCAGAGTCCGTAGCTATAGAGAAGAATCAATCCAATCAAAGCTGCGTGCCACCAGTCGATGCCCAAGAGAGGACCGAGAAAATGGCCAAGTCCTGCGACGTAACCGATGGGCAACAAATTAGCGAAAGCCAGCAGGGCCGTGAGTTTGCGAGCATTGCCACCAAACATTTTGCCTGAGAGATCGGCCAGTCCAGTGGCGTTGAAGCGTCGTACGCGCGTGACCATAAACAAAGCGAAAAAAATGTAGGTCCCGTACCAAAAAGCACCCTGGGTGACGAAATTGAACACCCCGCGCTCAAAGGTGAGAGCGGTGACTCCAAAAATCCCGCCGTACCAAGTGGCCACCAACGAGGTGACAAACAGAGGTAAAGTGAGACGGCGACCCATCAGAAGAAGCTCGAGCGGAGAGTTTTCATCACCACCAGCACGTTTAGCGACGCGTCCACCCCACCATACAGAGGCGATAGTCAGAGCAAGAACCGCAAAAAACACGATTCCATCGGCCAATGATAGTGATGAATAGAGAGCAGGCATGGCCTCATCATAGGATTTCGGGTTATTCTTGGGAACGTGAAATCTCTTATTCTTCTCATTAATCTTTTGTGGCTTACATCCTGCGTAGAACAGGTCAAGCAGCGCGTGAGCACTCTGCTGGGAAATCCACCGGCACCGTTGGAAGATAGTCCCGCCAGCTACAAACCTGTACCACCGCCGTCAGTTGAACAAGACAAGGCTTTGCAAATCTCTCCAAAAGAGCGCGTTTTGAGTCTGTTTGCTCAATTCAATCGTTCTCCCGATGACACGCTCTACGGTTTGGTGATGAGTGAGTTCTCTGCCAACAAGGCCCTCTTCAGTGTTCCAACGGATGAGGCGCTTAAGACCGAACTTAATCGTTCGATCACCAATGTTCAGCAAGGCGATCGCCTCACAATACGCCTGTTGGTTCAGTTGCTTCCCGTGTTGCCAGGTGACAACAAAGAATTTCTCCGTGGAGTTGTCGCGCGAGGTTTTGATAGTGCACCCGGAGTTTTGAGCGATGTCATGGCACGCAGTAATGAAGACAAACTTTGTTTGCTGGTGGGAATTATTCCTCCCGAAGTGACTCCTGAAGCGAAAAAAGATTTCTTAGAAAATCGTTTGAATAATTTGCTGGCCCTCAGTGGCGATACGACTTTAAGTGCCCTGGCGCGAGGTTATGCAGATGCGTGCATCCGCACTCTACAGCTGGCCTTAAATTTGACTCCTGCAGAAACAAATGGAACGGTGGTGGTTCCTCAAACCACAGAGCCTCCGGCGGTTACTCCAGCTGTGGCTCCTGTAGATCCTGTAGCTCCAACACCAGTTACGCCATGATTCAAGTTGTGGGTCTCGCCAAATCCTATGGCATGCAAGTTTTGTTTGATGATCTTAACTTCACTCTCGGTCGAGGAGAGAAGATTGGTCTCGTGGGACGCAACGGTGCGGGCAAATCCACACTTCTTAAAATCCTCTTAGAAGAAGAATCACCGGATGAAGGGAAGGTCACAATTCCTTCCCGCTACCGTGTGGCAACACTTAAGCAGCACTTGAGTTTTAGTGAGCCGACAATTTTGCAGGAAGCCTGCTTGTCGCTACCGGATGACCAAAAGTTTGATTCGTTTCGCGCAGAAAAAATTCTCATGGGCCTTGGTTTTGGTTTGGCGGATTTTTCCCGGGCACCGGCCGAGTTTTCTGGTGGCATGCAGATTCGTTTGAATCTCGCCAAAGTTCTTCTGCAAGATCCTGACTGCTTGTTCCTGGATGAGCCCACCAACTATCTCGATATCGTCGGCATGCGTTGGCTGACGGGCTGGTTGCGCGCTTTCCGTGGCGAATTGATTCTCATTACCCACGACAGTGGTTTTATGGATTCAGTTACCTCGCACACGATGGGACTGTGGCGCCAAAAATTGGTGAAAGTTCCTGGCGGCACAAAAAATTTCTACGCTAAGCTCGCCGAAGAAGAAGACATCTACGAAAAGACCCGCGCCAATCTCGATCGCAAACGCAAAGAGATGGAAGACTTCGTGGAGCGCTTTAAGGCCAAGGCCAGTAAAGCGACTCAGGCCCAGTCTCGCATGAAGATGCTTGAGAAAATGGGCGAGATGAATGAGCTCGCTGCCGTGCAAACGTTGGACTTCAGCTTTAATCATGTGGATTGCCCAGGCAAAACGCTGTTGGAAATTAAAGACCTCAGTTTCGGTTGGGACAAGGCCAACCCACTTTTTCGTGATCTGAACTTTGCCATTCAACGCAATGATAAGATCGCGGTGATTGGGAAAAACGGGAAAGGGAAATCCACTCTACTGAATGTGATCGCTGGCGAGATCACGGCCGATACCGGCAGCATTCGTCAGCATCCTTCGATGCTCTTGGGTCACTTTGGACAAACCAATATTTCGCGCCTGAGTAGCAATAGCACGGTGGAAGAAGAGATCAGTTCCGCCAATCCAGGATTGGGCCAGCAACGCGTGCGCAGTATTTGCGGAACCATGATGTTCTCAGGCGATCTGGCGAAGAAAAAAGTGTCGGTGCTCTCCGGTGGTGAACGTGCCCGTGTGCTGATCGGCAAGCTGCTCGCTCGTCCCACAAATTTATTGCTGCTGGATGAGCCCTCCAACCACTTGGACCAACAATCCGTAGAAGCGCTCCTGGAAGAACTCAAAGTTTATCCAGGTGCGGTGATCGTGGTGACCCACTCTGAAGAGTTTGTTCGTCAGTTAGCCCAGAAGCTAATTGTCTTCCGCGGCGACCGCGCCGAATTCGTGCTCGGCGATTACGAAGACTTCTTAAATCGTGGTGGTTGGGGTGATGAAGAAGCGCCTTCTGAAAAGCCTGTCGTGAAGCGTGATCGCAACGAAGTGAAACGTTTGCGCACAGAAATCATTCAAGAGCGCTCACGCACGCTAAGTCCCATGAAGAAAAAAATCGAAGTCCTCGAGCATGATATTGATGCTCAAGAGAAACGTGCCAATGTGCTGGAGAATAAATTGATCGAAGGCGGAGGAGACGTCGCCGCTCTCGCTAAAGAATTGGGCGTGCTTCGCAAATCTATTGATACCGCTTTTGAAGATCTCACTAAGGTGAGTCTTGATCACGATGCCTTGCTCGCTGGCTTTGAAAAGCGTCTCACTGAGCTAGGCGAAGCCTAAGGCTTTTTTGCAAATTCTAAGACTCGGGCCGCGAGTTCGTCTTGCCACGAGAGGGGCGCATACTCATTATCTTTGAGCTGACGATCGGGTTCAAGCTGTCCCACCCATTGGCCATTTTCAAAGAACATCACCGTAGGGCGAGTGTTGATCGGATAGATCTGAAGAATATCTAGATTGCGAAAGCCAATATCCACGCCGAGTAATTGCCAGCCGTAGGTCTTAATTTGTACTCCATGGGAGTCGAGCTTCCGCTCAAAGAGAAAACACGAGCGCGTAGGAAACGATGTCCAGAGACATGAGCCATCAGAGAAGACCACGGCCACGCGCGCGTGGATCGGCTCAACACTGGCGAGCATTCCTGCCGAATCCACATAGGAGATATGCTCAACAGGAAATGCTGAGGGAATCGTCTGAGCATAAGAATGTCCTGACAACAGGACTAAGAGTGTAAGGAGCAAGCGCATGGAATCATCATGCCACGGCCTAGGATTTTAAATAGTGAGTGAGAGGAATTTACACGTCGAGGGGATTGATTCTATGTCGCAGAAACCACGTCCAAACCGTGCCGGCGACACTGGGCGAGTCGGTGAATTCGGGCACATGTGGGCGATCCACATACTGCACGCCCCCGGCTATCTTCATGGATTCTAGCGTTTCCATGTATTGAGTGGCAGTGGTCTCCCCGCATTGACCTTGTTGCAGGCTCAAAGCGAGCGCTTTGCCAGCGGTGCCTTCGGACCAAATGAACTCTTGCTGAGATGCGGGTGAACGGCTCTCACTGAAACCTCGGCGAGCGCCACTGGCGACACTCAAGCGACAGGACGCCTGCAGTGCACTTTGGAATTTTTCTTTGAGCGGTAAATGAGAGAGTGCGAGCGCACTCCAGGATTGATTATCTAGGTAGAATTCACTGCGATTGATTTTACCAGTGAGCATATTGGCGCCGGACCAGAAATGTCCTTCGGCTTCGTCCCACATACTGACAGAAAAATCCTCAAGCTGCTTTTGTGATTTTTTCCAGCGTTTATCTTCACTTAATGTAAAGGCCAGACGGAAAGCGGCCACTCCGTCGAGAGCGTGCTCGAGTGCAGCGACCTCGCGTTCATTCCATTTGGTTTTTTTGTTATCCACAGAGGAGAAGCGCAGCCCATGTTGTTTCAGTCGTGGGATCCACACAATATTCTTCTCAAGGTGCTGGAGAGATTTTTTCCACACCTCTCTAAAACTTTTGTCTTTGGATTCTTTCTCGTAAGTCAGCACGGCGAGAGCGGCCCACGCGATGGCGCCATGAGGTCGCATATCACCTTCGGCGGGATGGGGACTTTTACCATCGAGGTAATAAGAGAAATACCAAGTACCGTCAGCATTCTGAACAGTCTCGAGTGATTTCACCAATTGTTTGGCGCGGACGTGATCGCCCGCACGGCTGAAAGCAATGATGGCGAGGGCCTGATCGTATAAATAACTTTGTGAGCGGTCGGTGTAGCTTTGGATGAAGGCCTGATCGGTCTTATAGGGACGCATCTGGCCCTCAAGCCATTGCATCTCCACACCTTGGGCAGTGATGGCACCCATAAGCATGGCTATTCCTGTGATCAGTCTTAACACCGCCACATCCCCTCTGTTTCTACCTGTGATTCAAGACTCTTTTCGTCAGGAATAGGGGAATACTTGAGTAATTTAGGCGTGCGGAATGGCGGCTTTAAAAAACGGTGAGTTAGCGGCTAGTTTTTGCATATAAGGGAGAGTGTCTTCCCTCTGAGGGGCAGGAAGGCCCTGCCAGGGGAGGATGTGTTCTTCAGGGACATAGCGGAAAGTGAAGTTAATCCTGCGGGTGCGGAAGCCTTCAATGGGCGGACCTAGGAGTTCGCCACGCTTATCTTCGACTCGTTGAACGCGATGGAAGGTCTGTTTTTTCCAGCGATCCCCACCAAAAATTTGCAACGAAGAATCCTCTAACCACTGCGAGAGCACTTCATTGCTTTTGCCCAAGGTCGCTTTGCCTTCCACGAATTGGAAGAACGCGCGATCACCAAGAGAGAGCGAGCCCACCGGCCCTGGTTCGAAATCTTTGTGCTCACCCACGCGCGCATTATCGACCCATTTCTCCTCTGAGAATTCGCTGCCGTAAAAATTCACCAGGCATGTGTTGAGGCGCCATTTTTCAGGAAAAAAGTTTTTCGGCAACCGCTTGCGGGCGACAAATTCAATGCGATCAACGATCTCCGCTAAAAGTTTTGGATAAGGTTCGGCCTTCACACATCGATGTAAAATGCCTTCCGGCGGATGGTAATAATCCAGGCAGGCAAACTGCCAGTTCCCTAACCAATAC
>JBEIPE010000449.1:0-1710 GCA_040377215.1 Halobacteriovoraceae bacterium | reverse complement strand
TCTTGGCCAGGCGCTTAGTGCGATAAAACGTTTCCCTTATACTTTTGTGTGTGGACTCGCGGCGGCGGTTTACTTCGCCATGAATCAACATCTCGATAAAAGTGATGAGATCACTCTGATTGAGGCCGTGCTTCTCACGGCGATCATGGGCATTCCACTTTCTTTGGGCGTGATCATCGCCACGGAGAATCGTTCTTGGAAGCCGCTCCAAAAAAGCTTGCTGCAAACAGCTTTGGTATTCATTCCTTGCTTGGCGCTTTTTGCTTATCTTTCTTCGGGTGATAGCTGGAGTATTATCTGGCGCTACAACTCAACTTTGATCCTGGCGCATTTAGTGATGACCTATGCCGTGAATCTCAAGGGAGATTGGAGCGGAGACAGTTACTGGAATTTCAATTTTCTTTTGCTGAAGAAGTTTATCTTCGCCACATTGGTCTCTGGCGGCTGGTTCATCGGCTCAATGGCGATTTTCGGGACCATCGAGGCGCTCTTTAAGGTCGGTTGGCTCAACGATCTTTGGCCAATTCTGTTCGGCTTCAGCGCGTTCGTGCTTCACCCCATGGTGTTCTGCTCATCGTTCCCTTCAAGTTTTGATAATCTCAAAAGCGAAGAGCATCCGAAGCCCGTGCGTCTCATCGCTCAGTATGTGATGTTGCCGGTAGTGTTCATCTATTTCATGGTTTTGTACGCCTATTTCGGTACGTCACTTGTTGGAGAGGGGCTGCCTCGCGGCGTGGTTGGTGTGATGACCTTGTCAGCAGCAGTGATTGGCCTGCTGACTTTTATCACACTCATTCCTCTGGAACGCAGCTCTCAGTTTACTTGGGTCAAGAAAGTCAGCTGGGTGTTTCATGCCCTGGTGTTGCCGCTTTTGATTTTGTCTTTTTGGAGTGTGTGGGTGCGCGCCCATCAGTATGGACTCACCGAACCTCGCTACGCCATGTACCTCTTCACAGGATGGTTCATCGTCATTGCGCTGGTGCGTTTAGCAGGCCAGCTTAGTTTTATGCGCATGCATCTCTCGTTTTTTGCCGTCTTATTGCTGGCCACGGTGGGCCCTTTGAGTCTAGTCGATGTGTCCTTGCGTTCTCAGACAAATCAGCTGAGAGAATTCTTGGCGAAACACAAGCTCGCCAATGAACGCGGAGAAATCGCCGCGGGCACCAAACGTGAAATGCCGTCGAAAGAGATCCATCGTTTTCAAGATCTTACTCGCTACTTTACGCAGAACCATTCGCGAAAAGCGCTGGCCCCATTTTTGGATAAGAAATCTCAGGAAGGTTTGGCCAATGCCGATGTGGAGGCCTACTACGGTTACTGGCAAGAAGCCTCATACATTAATGGTTTAGTCACACTCACCGCCAATGATCTAGTTACCGCAAGTCCAAAATATGTCAGTGATGTGTGGTGGTCCAACTATTCGGGCGATTATTCGGTCCGTTTAGGAAAAGGGTACTATGTGCCCTTCTCTATAGATGAAAAGAAAGTCTCTGATGTGAGCCGGCATGTTCAAGTAAAATTTACCATAGAGAAGCTCGTACTCAAGGTTGAAACCATTCAAGGCAAACTCTTGGCCTCTTATCCCATCAAGTTATGTCAGGACGGCGTGGCGAAAGGCGAGCACAGCATTCCACTGCAAGATGAACGAACGAAGTCTTGGCTCATCGTGAATAACATCAGTTGCTCAGGGAAAGCGGAAGCGGTCAAGAT
>JBEIPE010000065.1:0-11170 GCA_040377215.1 Halobacteriovoraceae bacterium | reverse complement strand
GTAGGTACGGCCCATTTTGGGCCAGAGATGGGTCTCTTTCTCGGTGGTCTGGGTGTGGGGGCGGGGGCGAATATTTTTGCCCGGGCCCGTTTACGTCCGAGTTCTATTTTCCAGTTTCCAGGTCTGATATTACTCGTCCCCGGCTCCATGGGTTATCGGGGGCTGTCTTATCTCTATGGAAGAGACGTCGTGATGGGTCTCGATACGGCGTTTAGTACGCTGACCTTGGCGTTTTCTTTAGTCATTGGTGTTTTTGTCGGGAATATCCTGATTAAACCCCGTTCATCATTCTAGGGCAGTTTTTTCCTACACCGCTAGTCGGGCATATCCTCCTCTATAATTTATGTGGGGAGAGTCACCTATGCGCAAAATATTATTCGGTGTTTTACTGACGGCTTCTTTCGTTGGGATTCCTGACGTGAGAGCGGAATCCTGTTCACTGGGATCGCGCGAGAGCATGCTCAACTACATGCAAGAGTTTGCCACGGGATTTCCCGCCTTCAGTCGTGCGGTCGCCATGGGGACCAATCCCGATGCCAACCAACGACTTGCGAGCTTTCGAGAGGCGGTGGCCAATTGTGAATTGAATCTCCAGCTCACCGGCATGGCCGCGTGTTTTTCTAGTGCGAATCGGCTAGCGGAGATGAATGCTCGTCGTCGCAGTATCTCTGGGCTTGCGTCGCAAGGCATGGAGATGAGCGATCAAGATTATCAAGCGCAGCTGCCGTCAATCCTGAAGACGCTCCCACCAGAGCTGTCGAATGGACTTCCTTCCAACTGGCGCGAAGTCGCCGCACAGAAAGGCTGGCAGGCCGTCTCCTATCGTTCGCGAACCGTGGGCAACCCGGGACCAAGCAAATCCTACATGCGTGTCCTGTTTAAGATTCCGGGCAAACCCTATGAGCGCTGGATCCAATTTACGATAGGTGAATTGAACGATCCGACGCGTCCCGAGCAGCTGGTCGACGCCATCGCCGTGAACACGGAAACCAAACAAATTTCTTTCAACCAGTTTTGGCGGAACACCAGCGGCACCGATCCGCAGCCACGCTCCAGCGGAGCGCACGGCAGTGGCGGCAACATGGATAGCTGCATCACCTGTCACCCCAATGGCATGCGTGAAATTTCTCCAGCGCCTGGCTCATACAACGCAAAAGATGCTCCTGTGATCGAGGCCATGAACGCTTCTATGCAAGCGTACAAACGTCTTAACTGGCAAGGACTCGACATGGATGCCTATGGCCCGGCCCTGGGACAAACCGATGGTTGTGTTCGTTGTCACAACGGTTACACCGGTGATCCAGCGGTTAGTCGAGGTGCACTGACGGTGATGACGGCGGCCAGTAACTTTAGACACAAGCTCGTGGATGACTTGAGCATGACACCGACGACGCTTTCTTCGCGCGATGAGGCCTTGCAGTATCTCAAGAACATTCCCCTCAATATTCCCGAAGAGGCGCGGCAGAAGTTACTGACGGATGTCTACTTTGGTTCGAGCCCATCGAACTTTGACCACACTCGCCGCACCCTCGATTGGCTGCGCGACAACATCGGGCTCAATGGCCTACCTTATTTAACTGCCGCTGACCACGCTCGCTACCAAGCCGCCTTGAATGAGATGAGACTAGAAAATCTGGCGGTCGCGACGAACAATCCGGCGCTGACTCCTGGTCGCGCTTCGGAGGAAGAGACACGCGAGTGGCTTTTGAAAGACTGTGATATTCCCCCTCCGCGTGCGGTGCCACCACCGGCGGTTGTTGATTCCGACGGAGCAGACGAACCGGCCAACGGTGCAACGAATGGTTCAGGAGGCAGCAGTGCAACTCAACAGTAAATTCTTTTTAAGTCTTGGCTTCGGTCTCATGGCGCAGGCCCACGCGGCCAATCCCAGCTTGTTACTCGACCAAACGCCACGTCAGATTTTGGAGAATGTGCGCTGTAAACCACAGATGCAAAAGCAGCTAAGTGACTGGCAAATGACAGGGGAGTGGGTGAAGCAGGCCTCGGGCGGCAATGATCAAGTTCGTCTTGAAACGCCGACTCGTAAGTTTGCTCAGTGGATTCGAGTCGATGTGAAAGGTACAGAGCCTCGTTTGGCCCTGTTGCAGGCCTTGTCCTTTGGCGAAGTCACGTTCGATCAAACATGCAAGCCGAAGCTGACGGTGAGCACTCATCCGAATCCGGGCATTTTCAAGGATCGTTTCACCGATCAAGACTTGCTGGCAAAACTCCGAGACCACAAAGAAAAAGGGATGATCTACACCTGGTCACCCAATATGCGCTGGTCGATCGAAGGGATCGCCGAGATCAAGGCCGCCGCTAAAAAAATGAATATTCCACTCACTGTCTTGGTGAGCCCGCGCGCGAGTAAGCAGTCGATTGATGAGCTGGTGCAAAGCGGGAAGGTGAAGAGTTCAGACACAAAAATGCACAGCTCTGTTGAGCTCGTCATGCGTGGGATTTCATTGCACGATCCATCACTGTTGGTTTGGAAAAATGGTCAACTCCATCGCTGGGCAAGACCCGGTCATGAGAGGGCCGCTCGCTTCGAGCAGTGGCTGAAGAAGGAGTCACTATGAAACGTACTCTGACTTTGGGATTGCTATTACTCTCAACGGCGGCCTGGGCGCAACAAGAGCTGTGCCAAGTGGATGCCAATCAACCGATCCAGAGTTTTGGGCTTGATCAAGCACCGAACTTTTTCATCAGCGCCGATCCCGATGGCCGCTACGTGGGCGTGATCGGTAACGGTAACTTCATCTACGACATGCATTCGGGATCACCCCCTAAATCCATTCAAGTGCCCGGTCAGTATGATCCCGTCTTCACGCCTGATGGCCGTTATGTGACGGTGCCGCCAGGAAATTTCTACGATGCTGATGCCTTCCGCGATGGACTCAAACGCGGGGTAAAAGACATGAGTGATGAGAATAAAAATAAGATCGGGACGGGGCAAGGAGCAGGCTCCGCGTATCAGTCCGTCGGAACGTTGCAGGAGAGTGCGCAGAAATCGAGCTACCTCTACATTTCCGATTCGATGCAAGGCGGTCCGAATGAGGACTTGTCTTTCTTCGTGGCGGAAGTGGATCACCAGACAAACACCATGAAAACGGTCAAAAGAGGGATTCTCTGTGACAACATCGGCGAGGCCCACACACCGATGATCTCGTCCGATGGCCAGTATCTTTCGGTGCTGAATCCGCAGACGCGCTCCACTCAGATTTATCGCGTGGACATCGACGGGGGACCATGTAACTTGGTGTCCGATCTCGGTGTGCCGACCGGTAAGGTGAGTTTTGACTTTGGCAGCAATCCTCGTCGCCTCGCGTTTCACGTGGATCAATCGGGCACTAACGTCGGCTGGTTCGCTGATATTAGCGGCGGTATTGCGAAAGATACCTACGTGATGGAGCTGGATGTGCAAAACGCCGGTGCTGCCAATGAAAGTTGGGAGATGAACGGCATCCAGCGTCTCGGCGTGAATACGGATGAAGGGACGGGGACATACTATCCACGTTTCCGTCGTGACGGCACTGTGGTCGCCATCACTGACACGAGCGACGGCCGCTACTCGATCGATGTGTTTAATCCTGATAATGGTAAAACCCTGACAGCGGAGCAAGTGCGCTTAATCGATCCAGCGGTGGGCTGTTCTTCGGATGCCGCCAGTTCATTTGCGGCTTTGGCGATCGCTTATCTGTGGCAAGACATCTGTGGGCAGGGCGAGCCGCTGCGCATGCGTGATTCTTTGAGAATCACTCCGTGGCTCAATCGTGATGCCTGCATTCAACTCGTCGATCAGAAATGGGACGAGATGCGCTCACGCTTTGCTACGACTCCTCTGAGCCGCGATGAACTCACCATGCAAGGTGAGAGATACGAAGGCACCGTCTCGAATGCCGGGAGACCTGCGGATCTCTACGGCGCGGCACTCCTGGGCATGAGCAAGGAACAGCTTCAGTCTTACTGTCCGCAGGCGTGGACGGCCAATGGTCGCCCGGAAACCCAGGTCACGGTGGCCGAAGTGCAACAGGACACTCCTCAGCAAACGTTCAATCGTCAGTGCGGTGGCTGTCACTCCACGCAAGACGCCAAAGGCGGCCTGGCGTTTATGAACATGTCAGACGGTAGTGCGAACACACGCGCGTACAATCCTGGCAACGGTCAGACAGGTTTAACGCCTGCCACGGCAGAGATGGCGTTGAATGCGTTCTTGAACCCAGACACCATGGCGGCACGTCGCATGCCTCCGGCAGGCGCACAAACACCTGATGCCATCAAGAAACGTCAGATGGCGGAGTACCTGCTTCAATTCGTCCAGCCCGAGTCACGTCGTCAGAAATTTATCGACATGGCCGGCAATCTCTAGAAAACCCGCGCCGTTTGAGGACTTTTACCTTTCCTCAAACGGCATCTTTTTCCCTCTAAAGCTTCGTTAATAAGACTCCTTTCGCCCCTACCGATCAGTCTAGCAACTCACTAGACCGGAGGGTTTATGAAAACACTATTTGCGGCGATCTTCGCCTTTATCGCATTCCAGGCCGTCGCTCAGGATGCCACCCAGAACTTCTATCACAACGTCGTTTTTCGCGATTTCAACGAGACCAACAAAGCTAAAGTCATCAAGGCCCTCGATCAAATCGTGGCCGTGGTGGAATCGGCCGAGTTCCGCGATGTCGTCTTGAACTTCAAAGACAACAAAGGCAAAACGGCTTTCCTCGAGAATAACGGCTACAGCAACGAAGAAATCTACGAGCAGATTCTAGAAGGCGCGGAGAAACTTCGCCCGTCACCGGATCGCACGATGGACATGGACATCACGTGGTACTACAGCTGGAGAAGCACGGTCGGTTACACCTACGCGAATTCACCACGGATCTGGGTGAACTCAAAGTTCTACAGTAAGTACGACACCGCTGCGATCTCTCGTAACCTGTTTCACGAGTGGACCCACAAGCTTGGTTACGGCCACGTTTCCAGCACGAAGAACCGTCCTTGGACCGTGCCTTATGGCCTCGGGTCAAAAATGGAAGAGCTTGTTCGTAAGCGCATGAAGCAAAATCTCTAGGATCTATGTCATCGTTTTTTGAAAATGTTCTGATCATTGAGCGCGACACCTTCTTCTTGGATGTGTTGTACCGAGACGTTGCGCTCAAAGATCATATGCTGATCTCGAAAACCACGCGCGAGGGGATGAAGCTCCTCAAGCACCCGCAGAATCGAATCCGGGCGGTTTTCATTTCTCTGAGCTTCACGCAAGCTGAAATCATCGAATTCACCAATCAGTACCATGCTCTTGAATTAGAGATTCCGTTAGTGGCGCTGTCACACAATCCTCGCACGGGGATGACGGGTGCCAAGCTGCAAGATTTTGGATTTTCTGCGCAACTTGAGCAGCCCAAGGACATGGACCCGCTGATCAAGCAGCTCAAAAAGCTCTTTCCCGATAAACACAAATGGGAAGGGATTCAGGCGAGCCAAGAGGCCAAAGAAAGTGAGTTGCAACTCTCGGACGATGATTTTATTCCCATTGCCACCGACGACTTCCTGCTAACGGACAAATGCTTTTTTAATGTGTTCGTGCGTTTGAACGTGAATAAATATGTGAAGATTCTCAACGCCGGCGATCCCTTTGATAGTGACTTCGCGGAAAAATACAGTGCGGAGAAATTTGAATCCTTGTGGGTCAAAAAAACCGAACATCATCAGTACACGCACCTGAGCGAAAAAAATGCGGCCTCGGGGATTCAGCGCCATCGTCCCGATGCGGCCCGCCGGATTGCTCACTTGGGTGATAACGTCAGCCAAGCGCTCACGCGTGTGGGTCTCTCTGATGACAATTTACTCTATGCCGATCGCTTCCTCGAGCATTCTGTCAGCTTCCTGCGTCAGCAGCGCATGGAGGGCAATGGCTACGCCAAGATGCTCAATGAACTCGCCGATAGCGAGCACTGTGCCGCTGTGGCGGTGATCGCGGGATTGTTGGCCAGTCACCTGGGCTTTGAATCCACCAAGGCGGTGAAAGTGGTGGGGCTCGCGGCGCTGTTGCACGATGTGGCCATCTATAAAGACCGCAAGGACTTTCCCGCAGAGCTGCCGTTGATGCTCGACGGTGCTGATCTCGATCTTTTCAACAGCCATGCTCAGGATGGAGCGAAAATCTTAGAAGAGATGGGGATCTTTGATGAGGTGGTGATCCAGGCGGTGGCCCAGCACCACGACAAAAAAAGCAATTTCGGTGGCAATGCGACCAATTTCGTAGGCGAGATCGTCAGTGCCAGTGATCTCTTTTGTCATCAAGTCGTGCAATCAGATAATCCCCAGCTCGATCGTTTCCTGGACCGCCAACTCAAGGAATACCGCCCGCAGATCGAGGCGGCCTTCAGAGAGATCTTTAAGCGCAAGCCGGCCCGTCGCGCCGTCTGAAAAGTTTACTCACTTTACTCTAAAAATCCGTCATTCGTGTATGGTGCTCTTCCAACTCAGGAGCCCCTCTCATGAAACATCTCATTGCTTTATCCGTCCTCTTGTTGTCCCTCAACATCTCGGCCTACGACGCCCAAGAAGTGGTGCTGCCGCAGTCTGAAGCTGAAGGCGCAGCGCTGGTGCAAGAGATCATGGAGAGCTCCTTTGTGCGCACTGAAAATACTTTCGCCTTCACTTCGGGTGAAAAGAGCGCGCAGTACCCAGCAGGGGATTTCGCGATTCTCTGGGGCCTGGGCAGCAACGAGTCCGATACCAACATGGCGAAAGACGAATATACCCGTCTTTGGCGCATCATGGGCTACCTGTCTGGCAAAGGCTTCCGCGTGATCATGAACGTACGTGCCGATGCTGGGGACGTGAAAGAAGCCGTTGAAACCGAAGGCACTTCAGTGGTGCTCTACTCAGGCCACGGCAACACCAGCGGCTTTTATGACTACAACAAAGCACGCGTGGGCTATGACTTGTTCGTGAACAAAGCGAAGTCAGTGTACCAGTTCATCGTCGCGGCTTGCTACGGAACAGAATCAAAGCCGAACTACAATCCACCTGCAGACCTTGTCATGTTCACGTGGTCAGGTCTCACCAACTCAACGGACTTGGAGAATTTCGTGATGGGCAGTTGGAGTGGGATGGAGGGGAAGGATTTGGCGGAGAGAGAGTAGGCTAAGCGACCGTCACTTTTACCTTAGGATTGAGATGCTCGAGAAAGTCCAAGAGACGATCGACAGTATAAAGATCAATCTTGTATTTTACGATTTCTGAAATTCTCGCGGGGTCCACAGAAAGTTCTGTGGCCAAGTCTTGTTGTGAAAGATTATGAGTGCGGAGATAGACGATCAGCTCTTTGCAGATGGCAAACTTCAACTGGTCGACGGCCGAAGCTGATGGGCCAATAATAACCGTTGGCTCAACATTCTTGAGCTCTTTGCGGATTTTTTTTAGTTCTTTGCTGGTGGGGAAACTCATGGCTTTCTCTTTTTTCTGTCTCGGAAAGCAGTGATGATTCCGACGTATATCTGCAGATCTT
Organism: Halobacteriovoraceae bacterium; assembly: GCA_040377215.1. Taxonomy (GTDB): domain Bacteria; phylum Bdellovibrionota; class Bacteriovoracia; order Bacteriovoracales; family Bacteriovoracaceae; genus UBA6144. The sequence continues at coordinate 3,657 of JBEIPE010000065.1, read as the reverse complement.
CCAATAGCCAAACGAGACGATAGTTTTTATTTCCTAAGTACAATTGAGTAACAAAATACTCAAAGCTGTCTTTACGTTTCTCTGGCAGTACTTCTATTCCATCTAGCTCTGTAACCAGCTCAATAATGAGTTCACTTGTGATTTCTTTATGCTTTTCGACATGAGGATCAATCCTGACTTCCGAAATCAATCTGCCATTAATTCTTATAGGGCGAATTTTGAATTCTCGGCGGAACATGCAGAGCATACCTTTTCTTGCAGAATTCTGCAAGTGAAAATGTATAAGAAGCCTGCAGCTATAAGCTCTAATGCATAGGTAGGAGAGTTATTTGGCGGGATTCAGTGGAAGATTTCGAAAGTGGAATGAAGGATTCAAAAAAAGGCCCCTCTCGGGGCCTTTTCTTTTTAACAATTACTGAAGATTCTCAATCACCGTCGCCACACCTTGGCCCAGACCAATACACATCGTCGCCAAGCCATATTTAGATTTGGTGTGCTTCAGCTGATGGGCGAGTGTGCCGGTGATACGTGCACCTGAACAACCCAACGGATGGCCAAGAGCAATGGCGCCGCCGTAACGGTTCACTTTGCTCATGGAATCCATGAGGCCCAAGTCTTTCAACACCGGCAATGATTGCGCGGCGAAGGCTTCGTTCAATTCAATCACACCCATGTCTTCCATTTTAAGACCAGCAAGTGCGAGGGCTTTGCGGCTCGCTGCCACTGGGCCATAACCCATGATCGATGGTTCACAACCTGTCGCTGCCATGCCGAGCACGCGCGCCAGTGGTTTGAGACCCAAGGCTTTGGCTTTCTCTTCACTCATCACCAAAAGCGCTGAGGCGCCATCAGAGAGCGCCGATGAGTTGCCGGCGGTCACAGTGCCATTCTTCGGATCAAACACTGCTGGGAGCTTGCCAAGAGTTTCTACGGTGGTTTCCGGACGCACGACCTCATCAGAGGTGATCAGCATGGGGATACCATTTTCATCATGGCCCATGACCGGCACGATCTCGTCGTTAAATAGTCCCTTCGCTTGGGCTTCGGCCGCTTTGCGGTGAGATTCTTTAGCGAACTCGTCTTGTTGTTGGCGAGTGATGCCGTGACTTCGGCCTAAGAGCTCGGCTGTTAAACCCATGGCACCTGCGCCTTTGGCGACTGTGTGGGCGAGTTGCGGATTAAAATCCACTCCGTGAGTCATCGGCACGTGGCCCATGTGCTCAACACCACCGACGAGATAGATCTCGCCTTGGCCTGACATGATGCCTTGAGCGGCCATATGAAGTGCGGTCATTGAGGATCCGCACAGACGATTCACCGTCTGGGCAGAAACAGTCTTAGGAATGTCGGTCAAGAGTTGAGCGTTACGAGCGACGTTGTAGCCCTGCTCAAGAGTTTGCTGAACACAGCCCCAGATGATGTCTTCGATCTCCACGGCTTTCACGGCCGGGTTGCGTGCCATCAGCGCGCGCATGAGAGCGGCCGATAATTCTTCCGCGCGCACGTTGCGGAATACGCCGTTTTTAGATTTTCCCATCGGTGTGCGAACAGCATCGACGATGACGACTGATTTCATTGTGCACCTCCAGCATGATATTTCTGATTGTTTTTCGCCATCTCAAGCATCGTGGGTGTGAACTCGTAGAGTTTGCCCAAGTGCTGATGTTTCTTCGCTTCTTCTGCGAGTTTATTGAGACCGACCATATCCGCCCACTTAAAGACACCGGCGCGGAAGGGAGGGAAGCCAAGACCCAAGAGCAGTCCCATGTCGACTTCAACAGGAGAGGCGACGATTTTTTCTTCCAGGCAGCGAGCTGATTCGATCAACATCGGCAGCATCATCCGCATGACAATGTCTTCGTCAGTTAACGTGACAGTTTGTTTCACCAACGGCTTGATCAAACCGTAAGCGACGTCTGTAACGACTTTCTTCGGTTTGCCTTTCTTGTCGAGTTCGTACTCGTAGAAGCCCTTGTTGTTTTTTTGTCCGAAGCGTTTCTGCTCGTACATAGACTGAAGAGCGTTGGTGCCTTTGAAGCCCATGCGGTCGGGGAATTCTGCCGCCATGATCGCCGAAGCGTGATGGCCGGTATCAATACCTACAACGTCCAAGAGATAAGCTGGGCCCATAGGCCAGCCCCATTTCTCCATGACCTTGTCGACTTTTTGGAAGTCAGCGCCGTCTTCCAAGAGGAAAAGGAAGCCGTTGAAGTAAGGGAACAAGACACGGTTCACGAGGAAGCCCGGGCAGTCATTCACCACGATCGGCGTTTTGCCCATCTGTGTGGCGTACTGCACGCCGCGAGCAATGGCCGCGTCCGATGATTTTTTACCGCGGATAATTTCTACCAAAGGCATACGGTGAACGGGGTTGAAGAAGTGCATGCCGATGAAATTCTCCGGATGCTTCACGCCTTCCGCAAGTTTTGTGATGGAAATGGTCGACGTGTTCGACGCTAAGACCGCGCCTTCTGGCAAAGCCGCTTCTGCTTCGGCCAAAACAGCTTTCTTCACTTTCTCATTTTCAACCACCGCTTCAACCACGAAGTCACAAGATTTAAAGTCCGCGTATGAAAGTGTCGGCGTGATCTGAGAAATCACCTTCGCCATTTTCTCTGGCGTCATCTTTTTGATTTCCACCATTTTATTCAACAGCTTTGAGGCCTCATTCATACCGAGATCAAGCTGTTCAGTTTTGATGTCTTTCATGTGAACACCAACACCACTTGAGGCTGACTGATACGCGATCCCGCCGCCCATGATCCCTGCGCCGAGTACGGCCGCGTGTTTCGTAGGAGCTGTATCTTTCGTCGCCTTCTTCGCAACTTTCTTCAGGTACTGATCGCCTAAGAACACTTGAACTAAGCATTCTGCCGTCGGAGTCTTCGCCATTTTCGCGAAAATGCCACCTTCGATGACAAGGGCTTCATCGCGCGTCTTGCGCGCGCCTTGTTGCATGCTCTCTACCGCTTGCACGGGTGCCGGGTAGTGCGGGCCTGCCATACCAGCGACAAAAGCTTTTGAGCCTTCAAAGCTCATCATACTTTCGATTTTATCCAGACGTAGAGGTGAGGTCTTCTGCGCGCGACGTGCTTTCCAGTTAATGGTGCCGGCAATGGCACGTTGAAGGAAAGTAATAGCGGCATCACGCGTTTTTGCATCCTCAACAACACCATCCACCGCTTGGAACTTCAGGGCTTCGTCGGCTTTATAGTATTTCCCACTGGTCACCCATTCAATGGCGTGATCAGGGCCGATCAAACGTGGGAGACGAACAGTGCCGCCCCAACCTGGGATGATGCCGAGTTTTGTTTCCGGCAAACCCACTTGGGCTTTTGAGCCGACGATGCGGTAATCCATCGTGAGGGCGATCTCAAAGCCACCACCGAGAGCGAAGCCGTTGATGGCCGCCACTGTTGGGTACGGCAGATCTTCGAAGCCAGAGAAAGTCGCGTTGATTTGCAAAAGCCACGCGCGCATTTCTTCTTCGGTCTTTTTGAAGTGGCCCAAGAACTCTGTGATATCAGCGCCGAAGACAAAACCATCTTTACCTGAAGAGAACAAAAGTCCCTTCACGCCGGATTGTTTTTTCACCACGTCGAGTGAGTCTTGCAACTCTTTGAGTGCGAGAGCATTGAAGATGTTGGCGGATTGGTC
>JBEIPE010000052.1:0-12092 GCA_040377215.1 Halobacteriovoraceae bacterium | reverse complement strand
GAAGGCCATCTGGTGGTGGATCTTTTCTTTCAAGGCGTGCGTGAGTTTTATAGCGAAAATGAAATTGTAAAAGCGGCCAGTGATCATCAAGAACTCGATGAAACTGAAATCCTAGCGAAGTTGAATCTCATGTATTACCAAAGCGTGGTGCCTGGTTTTTCTGCTTGGATGCTGAATCGTGATCTTGAAGGCCGCCGCCGCAGTCGCTATCTGGATAGTTTTTTTGCTCGCACTGATGCCAGTGATCGGACGTGGATTTTCTTAGGACGAATTCCCAATGAGGGGAAAAATCGTGAGGCCCTAGGCCGTGAGCTTGCTCTGATCAAAACGAAGAATCCAATGCTCTTTCACGCCTTGGTAACGGAAGAGGGTCTGTTAGGTGTGTTGAAGCGTGTAGCTCCTCAGCTCGTTCATAACCTCATCAAAGAGCGCCGCACCCTCTATCAAAGCAAATTTCGTGATGACCATCGCAATGCGTGGGTGCTCAAAGGCCTCGTCGAGCTAGGTCAGATTGATGAAACTCTCGTGCAGACCCTCGCTTCACCATGATTGGGTTTGAAGATTATGCCCAACCTGATTTTTTTCGTTTTGGTTGGGACCAACTTTTTTTAGTTAAAACAGTTCTTGAACACTCGGCCCATAAAAAAATTGATGTGCTGGTGGAGCTCGGTGCTGGCTCTGGAGTCTTGAGCTGCGAGCTTTCGCAAAAACGTCCTATCACCCATGCTCATCTCGTGGAGTATCAGCAGCAAGAGTGGGAGCCGTACCTCACGCAGAATGTTTTGAAGCAAGGCCGACTACCGTCCGTGGATTATCATTGGCAAAAAGTCTCAGAGTTTAATTTGCAAAGCGAGATTCAGGCACAGGTTTTACTTTGTAACCCACCTTACTTTTTAGTGCGTAGTGGTCGAGCGTCGCTGGATCCGCGGAGAAATATCGCTCATCGATTTGTGATAGATGAATTTCAGGCCTGGGTAGATGCCATGGTACGCTCCATTGCCGTAGGGGGAGAGGCGTGGTGGTTGCATCGTGATCCTGGCCCGCAAGGAAAGCCTACCATCCCGCCGGGCTATGAGATCAAGCATGTCATGCGCTCAGGGCGTATGCGGATCATTCGGCTGACAAGATTGAATGTAGAGTGAAATCCAACGATCTCGTTCACCGGCATCACTGACATCAGCAAACAATTTTTCGGCTTCGGCCTTGAGACGTTTAAACTCCGGAGAGTGGGGATGGAGCGTTGGCGCTTTGGTCTTCATGAACGGGCGCGCTTTTTCTTGGAAAAAAACCTCATTGGATTCAAAGGCAATTTTATCCAGCATGGGGGCGGCGACAGGGAAGCGTTCGCCGATTTTTTGCAGCAGAATCTTTTCCATGTATTTCATATTGTCGGCGAAGGCCGGATGGCGTGTAAGAATAAATAAGGTGCGGTTTTTGAGACGCAAAGGAATGGACTCGCGTGCCAGCATCTCGCCCACGATGTCTCGCCAGGCCTCAATCAGGCCAAAAAAATCGAAGCCTTCCACGAAGCGCTGCCATTCTTCGTGGGGAGCGGCTCCTTCGCCACGCAGAGTCGGTGTATAAGAGTTAAATTTAAGTTTCTTCCACATCACTTCTCGTTATACCCCTGGCATGCTATAAAAGGCCATGCGTCAAAAGTCTTTTTTGCCCCTCATTTTCGCTCTTATGGGCCTCATGGCTTCCTGCTCGGGCTACCGTTATACCCAGGGTGATAATCCGTTCCAGCAGTACGGTGTCGACTCGTTGTCTGTGCCGATGTTTTACAACTATTCATCGATGCCGGAAGTCGCTTCAAGTTTCACCCGTGAGACTTATAAACTTCTGACGGGCTTCAGCGGTCTACGTTTACGTTCTGGCTGGTCAACCAATACTGATGCCGTTTTGATTGGCATTATTCGCTCAGAGGAAAAGCTTCGTGATGTGGTGACTCCGCAAGACTTACGTGTGGCGCAAGGTGTGGCCAAAGAAAACATTGGTACCCAGCGCCCCGAGTTCTATGTTCCCGGTGCTTCTCGCGTATCTCTCACTTTGCAAGTGGTTGTGGTGAAGCGTCCTACTTCTGAAGAACTTGCGCTATTGCGTAGCGAGCTTGGACCCAAGCTCCCTCCCCAAGGCAAAATTTTGTTTAATGAAAGTTTCAATCTCGATGAACGATTTAACCGAGAGATTTTTGATGAAGAGGGCGGCAGTGTTGTGGCCACACAAAACGCCGGCGTTCTTCGTCGCACCAACGAGACGCTGGCACTTCGTGCGGCCGAGCAAATTCGCGATATGATCCTCTATGCATTCTAAATGGCAGCTATGGGATTTCTTTCAATCATTCCCTAAGGGCTCATGGTCCACCCTGCAAGGGCGCGTTGTTCTGCAGGCCTTTGATCCACTGGCTTTGCGTCTCATGAAAGATCATTTGCTTAATGGTGTGGCAACCGATGCCCGTCCTAAGCAGGTCTCTGGTGCTGATACCCAGGCCTCATGGGTGGAAGACCAATTTTTGTCCTTGGGACTTTTTGGCAATACCGAATCGTGGATTATTAATACTCCTGATGAAATTCCCTCAACGGCGAAAGAAGTATTCCTACGCGATGATTTGATGTTGGATGGGCGAGTGCTCGCGTTTGGTTTTCATAGTGACTCAGCTTATTTGAAAAAAATGCTGAAGGCCGAGAATGTATCTCACTTGCAAATCGAGGCCCCGCGTTTTTGGGAAACCGCCAAGCTGGTTGATTTTCTCTGTGCGTTTTTTCAATTACCACTGGCTGCCGATGCCAAACAGTATGTCCTTCAAGCTGTGGAAAATGAATTCATGCCGCTGTTTGATGCTTTCCGTTTAGTGAAGCTCAACCATCCTGAGAGTCGGAGTATCAGTGCTGCTGAAGTACGTGCCTTGATTGGAGTCGATCGCCTCGATCAATTTGCTCTCGCCAACGACATGGGCAAGAAGGCCTGGCGTCCGTTCTTTGAGCGTTTGCTTTCGGTGGAAACTGATTTCGAGCGCTGGCGTGCGATCTTTGGTTTTCTTCAATCGCATTTGATGAAAATTGCCGATCCGAGCTACGCCGAAGGGAAAGGGCGCTTAAGTAAGTACGACCAAGATATCATTACACTCGCTAAAGGCTGGAAGCCGGAAGAGGCGCGAGATCTACTTTTGCAGATTCAACGTTGGGAGTTGGCGTGTCGGACAAAAGATCCATTTTTGCCTACGCACCTTCGCCAAGCGCTGCTTAAGGCTCACAAAGGCGCATGGGCCCCAGAGAAGTTCGAAACAGTCTGAATCATGTCGCGCAGACTGATTCCCGCCACATAGTTACCGAACAGAACTAGTTCAAATGGCCGTTCAGGATCATGCTGGAGCGATTTCAGAGTGGTCGTGCGTGTTTGATTATAGCGTGGCAGGGCCTTGGTCCATGAGTGCATTTTCAGTGGGCCTGCGGACCATGAAAGTTTTTGTAGATCAGCTTTAACCCGAGCTTCAACATCATCAGTACCCGGTAGAATGAAAGTCATGCCCGCACGCTGCGGGAAAATCTCACGATTGAATAAAACTCCCAGAGCATTCACACCGCTGGTACGGGGGAAGAGATAACCGAATACACCACGAGTCTCAGGAATCTCTGGCGTAAGGACGGTCACACTTGAGAGGGGAAGATACTCCAAGCGCTCAAGCAGACGCGAGCCTTCCGCCCAGCTGCCATTCAAAAGCAACGAAGCTGCGGGAGCCTCGGTGCAGATGATGGTGTTGGGGCGCATCTGAAAAGCGCCGGTATAGTTTAGATGAATCTGGCCCTTGATGGATTTCGCTAGCGCTTGGATAAACTCGCTCATGCCACCCTGAAAACTGACTGAGCGGGCTTTGGTGCTTTTAAGGGAGCGTAGCACTTGCCAGTAGCGACCAGGCTTCAACTGCGGCCACACACTGGCAATGGTGAGTTCATCGGCGCCACAACCATAGATGCCTTGCAAGGCCGGCGAGAGCAGGCTTTCTACATGCGTTCCTAAGAGTGGGCGGAAAAACTGCGCGACAGTGATGCCGTCATTTACACTCGGTGTGCGCTTGAAAAGTTTTGGAAAAAGTTTAAGGGCGAGGCCAAAAGACATAGGTGCCAGCGGAGTTCCGTTCCACAAGCGACGTTTTAACTTAGGAGTGGCGGGGATAACTTTGAGACCAAGAGAGTGCAGCCACGCTTCGATTTCAGCTGTAGCAAAAATGGCGTTGGGGCCTTGCTCCATGATGCCTTCAGGGAGCTGCTGGCTTTGAATCTTGCCACCGAGGCGATCTGACTTCTCGTAGAGTTGAACATCGAAGCCCTGACGAGAGAGGAAGTGCCCCATCAGTAGACCGGCCACACCACCGCCCCAAATATGGACAGTTCGAATGGCCGGATTCAATGACCCGATGGGCGCTTTCACTATTTAAGCAGGGCCTGGAGTTCGCCGCTCTTAAACATTTCAGTCACAATATCATTTCCACCGACGAGCTGGCCGTCGATGTAGAGTTGTGGATAAGTCGGCCAGTTACTGTACTCTTTCAAACCTTGGCGAATATCAGCATCGCTCAAAATGTTGAAAGTCTTAAACGAAACACCCAACTGCTTCAAGATGCCTGAAGTGTTGGCCGAGAAACCACACTGAGGCATGTCGGTGTTGCCTTTCATGAACAACACAACTTTTTCCGCTTTCAAGAGAGCTTCGATCTGCTCTTTGAGAGGTTTGGTCTTATCGGCACTGGCGATTTCGTTAGCTGAAGTTTGCAGAACGTTAAATGGGTTCATGCTTGTTCTCCTGTGTATTTATCCAAAGTCATTGTTTTAAGTTTTACGGCGTGAACTGGGCCGGCGAGAGCTTCCGTCAGGATATCCATGATCATGCGGTGCTGCTGCAAAAGCATCTTACCTTTAAAAGCATCGCTGGCGATGGTGATTTCGAGGTGATCTTCTGTGCCGGTCATATCACTGACTTCCACTTTGGCGTCAGTGAGCTGAGTTTTGATGAGGTTCGCAACAAGTTCTAAATTGTTCATGCAGTAGGCTCCGCGACAGCAAGGAAACTCGTGGCGAGAGTGAGGATTCGCAAAATCATCGTGGTGCGCCCGAGAAGTTTGTGTCGATTATAAACTTTCTGATCACCAGCGAGGAGTTTTCTTCCCGACCAAACCATCAGGCCGTAGAAGAGCACCGTGGTCACAGCGATCGAGACGTGGATGTTCAAAAGCATCGGATTACCCATGGCCTTTGAGGCTTTCAGAATGGCACTGCGGGAGAGTTCAATCTGCAAAATGAGAATGACGTCCCAAATCATGGCAGACGACATGATTTTCACGTGTTTGAGACGTGTCTTATGCTGAGTGATGCCATAAATCATCAGGGCCACAATCAAAAAAGATTGGGTCTGCATGAGCCAAGTCGGCATAGAGTTTTCCTTTTCTAGAACCGCTAGATATCATGCGGTTTTCCAAAAGTCCCCAAATGGGACGGAGCGTAAAATGGGTTTAGGTAAATGGGCCGTTATCGATATCGAAACCACCGGCATTAACCCGCTGGACGACGATATCATCGATCTTGGCTACTGGCAGTTCGACGGAACTACACTTGTGCGGAAATTTACCAGCCTGGTGCGGGCCTCCCGCCCCGTATCGCCGTTTATTCAGAAGCTCACGGGCATCACCAATGCCCAGGTAAAAAAAGCGCCCATCTGGGAGCAGGTGGAGCCAGATCTTCTCGAGCTTGAGAAGCACAGCCTGATCGCTCACAACTCCGCCTTTGAGGAAAAGTTCCTTAAACGTTACTTCGACAAAGTCGACAAATCTTCTGATCGTGAATCATTCCAGGACTCGATCCTCTACCTGGGACTTTTGTTCCCGGGCATCGGTCAGCTGAATCTAGAAAGCTTCATTCAGCGGTTTGGTATTGCTGATAAAGAAGAACACCGCGGTGAAGCGGATTCTCGTGATCTTTTGAAGGTGCTGGTTGCAGCGACGGCCTTGACCTGGAAGAAGCGCGGTCTGCGGTTAAAACTCACTGAAGTTTTGCGCTCATTTCCAGATGAGTTCTGGTTCAAGCATTTCTTCTTCCTCTCGTGGGAAGAATTAATGGATTTGGGTGAGGCCTGCGAGATGGATGTAGGCGCCTGTGTGGAAAATTGGCTCAAAGAAGATCGTCCAGAGCTGGCCTCGCGCGATTATCCGCAAGCGAGCAAGATGCCGCGCAAATTCTCTGGCGATGTGATTCGTGATTTCCTCGGCAACGCCAAAGCCCGCCAGGAGCAGGTCCCCGGTTATCGCGCTCGTCAGGCGCAGATTGATATGGCCTTGCGAGTGGGGCAGGCCTTTAAAAATGGTATTCATGCGCTCATTCAAGCGCCGACAGGTACCGGTAAAACCTTAGGTTACTTATTACCGGCGACGCTTTTCTCGATGGAAAGTCGCGAGCAAGTTCTCGTGACGACGGGGACAAAGACTCTGCAAGACCAAGTCATGGATAAAGACGTGCCGCAGTTGCGCCAGATGCTGCAGCTTTCTGAAAGTGATTTTAAGATCACGCGTCTCGTGGGATCCAATAATCACCTGTGCGAACTTTTATTCCGCGATGACCAAGACCAGAAAAACCTGCTTGATCAGGCGTCCTTCGGCTCGGCCTATACGCGTGCTTATTTCGACATGCTTTTCTATCACAACGAAGAAGCGCCATACGCCAAGAAAATCACCCGCGAGCAGTTGCCGTTCATTCTTAAAAAGCTTGTGCCAGAAGTGCGGGAGCGTGACGAAGAACTCGCCGTGGATTACCGCGCTTGTGTCGGATCGCAATGTCCATTTGTTTTAAACTGCAGCTACGTGCAAGGTTTGCGTGAGGCCAAAGAAGCGCAATTGATCGTCGGGAACCACGCTATGTTATTGGCCTGGCCGCGCAGTTTTCCAAGACCTTCGCATGTGGTGGTGGACGAAGCCCACAAAATCGAAGGCGAGGCCACACGGGCCTTTGCGGTAGAAGTCTCCGATCGTTCGGTGGAAGCGCTGTTAAAAGTGCAACCGCAAGGGGTGGGAGCTTTGCTCTATCTCTTGTCGACGGGGCCAGAGACACCAGCGCTCCAGGACGAGTTCGCTCGTTTGCGTGATGCGGGTCAGTTTGCCGCTCGTATGGCGCGCGATCATGTCACACCTCTGATGCAAGTGCTGGAGAGTCTCTTTAAGAGACTGCCGAACTATCATCCAGTGCACACCAACGAAGCTCCGTTCCCAAGCAAAGAGCGCGCCAACGATGCGCTCACGATTCAGTTGTTAAATCACCTGGAGAGTTTACATCAGATCTGGGGCGATCTTTATTCGCAGCTCATGCCGCACTTTGAGCGTTGGCAGAAAAAAGATTTCGACGACGACAAAAATAAAATGAAGGCCTGGGCCTTGTTTGAAAGTTTCTGGGGGCAACTCGAGAAGCATGTCATGGGACTGGCGCATTTCTTGAAACCGCCTTCATTGTGGGTCACCGCTTTGAAGTTCAGCGAAGAAAACGGCTGGCAGATTGAGAGCGCGCCTATAGATGTAGGACTCACGCTTCATAAAGGTTTGCTCGAGAGTGCCACGGCAGTGGTCTATACTTCGGCGACACTGGCCAATGATAAAGGTGATGCTGGTACGCAAGGCGTGGAGTGGATGACGGGCTATTCTTATTTGCCACAAGAGAAACGCTTTAAGAGTGGACTCTATCTCCCTGCGACTTTTGATTACGCTCACAATGCTAAAGTGATGCTCGTGAATGATACCCGTGCCATCAGCGATATGATGTTTGTGCCAGAACTCTTGAAACCCATCATCCCGTTGGTGAAGGAGTTGCAAGGTCGCACGCTCTTCCTGTTCTCGGCGCGTGTGCGTTTTGAAACTGCGGTGGATTTATTGCTCAAAGAGTTTGAAGGCCACTTGCCGGTATTCGTGCAAGGCATGGGCAAAAACGTTGTAGAAGAATTTAAGAAGTCTCCGTCAGGGATTTTGATTGGGATGGAAAGTTTCGGGGAAGGGATCGATGTGCCCGGCGATCAATTGCAATTGATTGTCATCGATAAGATTCCTGATATCCGTCGTGAATTAGTTATTGATCGTCGCCGTGAATGGTACGACGCCAGTTTCGGCAACGAGTTTCAAGACTACTTCCTCGCCAATCGTGCGCGCGCTCTTCACCAGAAGTGTGGCCGCTTGCTCAGAACTGAAACTGATTTTGGCGGGGTGATTATCGCTGATCAACGTATCAAAAAGTGGAAGGGCAATACCCTGAAGCAATTTGCCAAGTTGATGGAGCCGTACCAAGTGGAAGTTTCGACCCTTGAGAAGGCCTGCGAAGACCTCACGAAGTACTTGGTGAAGTCTTAGAACATTTTTTCTAAATTCTGTTTCAATTTTTTAAGACGGCGAATCACGATCTTGGCGCCGTCTTTCTCTTCCAGTTGATAGGGGATGCCGTAGTGCTTGCTGACCCACATCTGCGCGCCAGACTTAACGTTCCCACTTAAAGCATCTTCATCGTGCAGTTCAAATTGAATAGCAGTCAGGGGCATGCCGCCGACTTCTAGCTCATCGGTGTCATGAGTCTTGAGATCCACCCACATGATCTTGTCTTCTGGTGGGCCCATGAATTCCCATCCCGTTTTTGGCGTCACAAAATGCACTGGGGTGCGGGCGCTGGTGTCGATTTTTTTGGTCATGGTGAAGAGGCCCGAAGTCACAAAACTTGGCGCTGATAAGTAGTGCTTGGTGGTGCTGAAGGGGCGTTCCACTGTGCGTGTGTCGCTGCCGGCCTTGAAGGAGTAGCGCAAAGTCTGGTTGTTAGGGTCGACTTCAAAGATCTCACGGGCCAGTTTATCGCCCAGTGATTTCTCAATGGAGAGCACTTGGGGGACATAAAACTGGTTGAGCAAATAATGGATCTGCATCTTGAAGAATTCACCGGTTTCGACGCGGCTCATTATCTCAGCATGAAAAACCAGGTCACCGGTTTCTTCGTTGTGTTCGACCGTAAAGTTTTCCTGGGAATAGTTCTGTCCCTGTTGGAAATACTGGTAGGTCCCTTCAAAAAGTTTCTCATTTTTGCTCAGCATGCTCTTAGTCTAGCACAAGTTGCTATGGACAAAATCCCCTCTTAGAGAGAGTCTTGTGGGCATGATTGCACGTAAAATTACCTACACTGGAAGCCTTGATATTGCCGCAGCTGAGGTCATCTACGACATCGTTCGGAAGATCGAAATCACGGGCGAAGTTCACTTTAATGCGCCTGGAAAAGTGGTGCTCGATCTGGAGGGGGACCCTTCCATGATTAAATTAGTCCAGCATCAGGTGGAGCGTCGTGTGGAGGGCCTCTCTAAAGAGGTGCTACCGCTGCCGTTCAAAAATTATCAGGGACTCGACTTCTTCAGATAGAAACAAAAAAGCCTCCGAAAGGAGGCTTTTTTATTTCTGCAGATTAGAGAGTCTCGAAGTAGGCGATGATCCGCGCCGGAGCGACACCGTAATAAATCGTCGTCAGCAAGCACAGCACAGTCACCACAGCAGCTCCCCAGTTCAACACTGGCTTCGGAGCGTTGGCTTCCACTGGCTTCATGTACAAGGTCACCACGATGCGGAGGTAGTAGTACATGGCCGCAACGCTGGTGAGTACACCTAAGATAACGAGTGGCACGTGACCGGTATGAACACCGGCGCCGAACACGAGGTATTTACCGATAAAGCCCGCGGTCATCGGGATGCCCGCCATACCGAACAAGAACACAGTGAGACCAAGACCCAAGAACGGGTGGGTCAAACCACGACCCGCGAGTGAATCCATAGGAACGTCTTCGCTGGCCGGAGCAAGGGCCTGCAAACAAGCGAAGGCTCCCAAAGTAGCAAAGGCGTAGAAGAGCAAGTAGAGCGCCACAGGAGCGCCAGCGCTCAGCGCGCCTTCGCCAGCAGCGATGACACCGACGAGCAAGTAACCGGTGTGAGCAATCGATGAGTAGGCCAGGAGGCGCTTGAGCCCGCGTTGGGTAAGAGCAGCGAAGTTACCCCACGCCATGGTCAAGGCCGCAGCGATGGTGAGAATCCATGTGACAGCTTCAGAAGTGCTGGCGTTCAAACCAGCAGCAGCGACGTTAGCGAGCACACAGAAAGCAGCGAACTTCACAGCAGCGGCCATGAAGCCGGTGACCGGAAGTGAGGCGCCTTCGTAAACGTCAGGCACCCATGCGTGGAATGGAACCGCGCCGACTTTGAACAACAAGCCGCCCAGAACCAAACAGAAACCTGCGGTCTTAAGGAAGGAGGCGGGAGCAGTAGCGATTTCAGGAAGCGTGAAGAATCCCGTAGAACCGTAGAGCAAGGCTGAACCGTACAAGAACGTTGCTGAGGCGAGGCCGCCCAAGACGAAGTACTTCATGCCAGCTTCAGCCGAAGCACGGTGCGTGCGGCGCATGGCCACCAACACATAAATCGCCAGTGACATGATCTCAATTGCGATGAATTGAAAGAGAAGGTGATGAGATGAAACCAACAAGCTCATGCCACAGATCGAATACACGATGAGGGCATGGGATTCTGGCAGCAATGCTTCTTTCTTTTCTTCTCCTGAGAGCAAGAAGATAGCAAAAATGCCGACCATATGAAGGGCGAGCATAAGGGCCGAGGTTTTTGTGCTCATGATGAGTACACCACCGATCATTTCTTTCGTGCCATCCAGCTGGATGATGCAAATCGCAGAAATAATCAAAGTGATGAGAGCAAACATGCGCGACAAGAGCGCACCGTTTTTCATGGGAGCGAGAATCAAAGCGAGTGTGCCGCCGATTCCGAGGGCCATGAAAGGCAAAAGCCCCTGGAAGCCAGCATCAGAAAAAGGAACGTAAGGAAAAATCTCAGTCAAATTCATAGCAAACTCTTCTTAAGGGGCCACAGGGCCAGTTAAAGATTGTGACAAGGTTTCGAGAGCGACGCGAGACGGTCCGAAGAAGATCTCGGGGAAAAAGCCAACCGCAAAAACAAACACAGTAAGCAAGGCCATGGCGGTAATTTCTTTAGCCGTCATATCGTGAGTCACGGCAACGTGCGCTGGTTCTTCGTGATGACCGTGGCCCGCATGATCATCGTGACCGTGAGCTGCATGACCGTGGCCCTGAACATTTGATGGGCCGAGCATGACTTTCTGGAATGCTTTCAAAGAGTAGACCGCACCGAAGATCACACCGAGTCCACAGATGCCTGCCAAAATGGCTGACTGTTGGAAGGTTCCAAGAAGAATGGTGAATTCACCGACAAAACCGTTGGTGCCCGGAAGAGCGACTGACGAGAGTGTCATGATCATGAACGCAATCGCCATCATCGGAACTGATTTCGCGAGAGAGCCGAACTCGTTCAAGTTACGCGTGTGCAGACGCTCGTAGAGCATGCCGACGATCAAGAACAATCCGGCCGAAGCGATACCGTGGTTCACCATTTGATAGAGTGAACCGGCCAAAGCGATGGGCTGGAACGCGAAAAGACCGACGACGATGTAGCCCATGTGAGAAACAGAAGAGTAAGCGACGAGTTTTTTGAAATCGTCTTGTGCCATGGCACAAAACGCTCCGTAGATAATCCCGACACAGCCCAAAACTTGCAGCGCTGGAGCGGCCCACATAGCGGCTTCAGTGAACATCGGCAAAGAGATACGAATGATGCCGTAGGTTCCCATTTTCAACAAAACCGCGGCCAGGAAGACCGAGCCCATGGTTGGGGCCTGTACGTGCGCATCCGGCAACCAAGTGTGGAACGGCACCATAGGAACTTTGATCACGAAGGCCAGGGTGAAGGCCATGAACACGAGTGCTTGTGGCGACATCCAAGGATTGCTTGGATCGAATGGCAGATTAAGTTTGGCGATATCACTCATGAGAGTCGTGGCGACGCCCAGTTGTTCGCGCGCTTCGCTGCCGAGCCAGAAGATCGCTACGAGCATCAAAAGTGAGCCGATCATGGTGTAGATGAAGAATTTCAAGGTGGCGTAGATGCGGTTTTGACCGCCCCAGATACCGATCAAGAAGAACATCGGGATCAAGACCACTTCCCAGAAGAAGTAGAACAG
>JBEIPE010000152.1:0-6912 GCA_040377215.1 Halobacteriovoraceae bacterium | reverse complement strand
ATCAAACGATTGAGCCGCTCAGAACGGCGAGTTTGCGACAGTGCTTTCGAGAGCTGCTTGAGTTCACGAATAAAAGCCGCGCGTTCACTTGAGCGCAGCTTTTGTGCAGAGTAGGACTGCCCCGCATACTGCTCAAAAGGCAGCAACGCTTCATTGCGCGAACGATCCGGTGAGCTTTGTTCAATCTGGGCCATGACTTCTAAGGCCGACACCACTCCGCTCCATTCCTTCTCTTGCATCATCGGGCCATAGAGTTTTTCCAAAAGAGAACCTTGGGCGGTATCAAATTCTATCACCTTCAAGAGTCGTGGTGTCTGCGCCAGCGCGCGAGAAAGTCTCAGCAGCTGATCAAACAGCATGAGTTCAAAACTAGCATGCGTAAGAACTTGCGCTTCAAAGCTGCGGCCTTGAGTATCAGGTGCCCAAGTAAGCTTGAGATAATTTTCGCGTGAGAGACCGCGCCAGCGACGGGCCTCTTGCAAAGTAAACTCGCTACCCGCTTGAAATACCACGGGGCGATTTTTCAACACGTCTAACGAAGGCAACACTTTCTCAAAAATCTCCGCGCGCCACGCTTCGAGATTTTGCATGAGAGTTTTAAGCTGAGTGAGTTCGTTTGCGGTCAGCGGGCGTTGGCATTCTTCGGTCTGAGCTTTTTCAGGTGGGCAGTTGCGGCTTTCAGCAAAGGTAATGAGGGCTTCTTGACGAGCGAGGCCTTGATGGAAGATCTCGAGGGAGTCCTGGGCATTTGCTTGAGCAGCTAAGAATAAAGAACTGATGAGTGCAAAGAGAAACATCCATGACCTCGTTGTGAATTCATCAGATCAAAGAGACGGGGGTGTCGTCAAGGAAACCAGCTCCGAGTTGCTTAATCAGCTACTGTTTTTTCTTTCCTATGTCTTTAGGAACTATAAACCAAGAGATTGGAAAAACTAGCGCACAGTAGAGCAGTAGTTTTGAGACGCTATCAATTTTGATAGCACGAAAGGGCCTCGCCCCCAAGGTACCATACCCAAAATATTCAAGTATAAACATTCCACAAAAAATCAGGCCAATCACCAAGACAAATGTTTTGTGAGTATCCCAAGAAAATTTCAACGCAACTCCGATCTTTTGCCTATTCAGTCTGGCGCTTCCCTTCCTTCCACTCCACTTCACTCACATTTCCATCTCGATCCCACTCGCTCCATAGGCCATGACGAACGTCATTGAGATATTTGCCTTCGGCGCGACGAGCTCCGTTGCCATAGAAGAAAATCCACGAACCATTCTTGATGCCGTCTTGATAAACACCTTCACCCAGCAAGCGGCCGTTGTCATAGAAGTGCTGCCACTTCCCAATGCGCTTGCCTTTGAACATCTCCCCTTCTGCTGCCACGGTGCCATCTTCGAAAGTGATTTGAATCTTGCCGTCTTTCACTGCAGGTTTTTCATAGAACACATCTTGCGGCGGCAGCTGCCAGCGGAATCCACTGATGCGCTCTTCCTTCTGCATCTTGCGGACAGTTTTCATGATGAATTTCTGAGCGGCATCGCGCTCGATGGAGGGCACGTCTTTAAGGTATGAAACTTCATCGCGCAGTTTCGAAAACACGCGCGGACAAAGCTGAGCGTATTGTTGAAGCTCATCTTGATTCGCGACGGGCAACGCTTTCGCGAGCACAGAGATCATGGATTCATTCGAACGGATGACGTCATCGACTTGGTCACTGGAGAGATCTAAGAAATCGTTGAAGCCTTTGAGATTTTTTGTCACCCAACGCATGAAGATGGGATCTTCTAAAATGCCATTCATCAGAATCATCTGACGATGATGAGTAGCGGACGACTCCAAAGATTCGACAAAATCTTTGAGGCCCTCCCACTGACGTTTTTTAATACGTTCAAGCATTCCCATAGAGGATAGAAGTATAAATCAGCTTGGCCAAATTTGTGTTAAGGCGTACTTAATGGCAATTTTTCAAGGACTTGCGTCAAAATGGGACGGAGTTTTTGCTCCCAATCCTGCACCGAAAAGCCCCAAGAAGTAGACAGTCTTAGGCCGTTTTTTGAGCGGGCGCCCAGACCCAAATTTTCGAGAACGTGACTGGGTTTGGCGGCCCCTGAACTACAAGCGGCACCGGCACTGACTTCAAGCCCTGCGAGATCGAACATCGGTAGCGACATGTCCGATGGTAGTTTGTTGATCACAAAAAGAATGGTGTTGAGATTGTGTTCCTGAGCACCACGAGTAATGCGTTCGCCTTTGCCCTTGAGATGTTCATCCATAAAGGCACGCATCTGATTGATGACGTTGAGTTGCTCACTGGGTTTCCACTGCGCTTGCATTTCTTCGAGCGCGAGCTGAAGTGCGATCGCACCCATGACGTTCTCAGTTCCTGCACGTGCGCCTTTCTGCTGGCCACCACCGAGGATGAGAGCTTGGCCGACAAAATCCACTGAGATGAAACTATGGCCATGGCCTTTGAGAGCACCGGCCTTGTGAGATGAGAATGAGTAGATATCGAGTTCAGGATTGAGCTGCCAGCAGTTGGCGACTTTACCCGGCGCTTGCGCAGCATCCACGTGAATGATCGCATTCGTTTGTTCTTTAAGTTTTTGAGCGAGAGCGAGCGGCCACACCACTCCTGTTTCATTGTGAACCCAAGTGAAATTGATCAGCGTGTGCCCATCGACTTGCTCTTGGGCCGCTTTGATCACCGCTACACTCTCCGTCAGCTGCAACTGGCCTTCACGATCCACCACGAGCTCTGCGGTGGCATGTCCCATGCTGCTCAGGCGTGCCGCCTGGGCGCGCACACAGGCATGATCCAGGGGCGAGTACACGAACAGAGGACGAGTGTCGCGAGCCGCCTCGGCGAGCCACAGGCCTGCTACGGTGGTGTTCACGGACTCGGTGGCGCCGGAGTGATAAACGAGAGTGTGAGTCTTAGGCGTGAGATGGAATGTTTTGTAGAGAGAGCTGCGGGCCTCATCAAGAGCATGGGCAGCGCGCTTACCTGTCTGATGTTGCGATGAGGGGTTGCCCCAAAGCAAATCGCCCTTGGCGAGCCAGCGAGTTACCGCTGGTGCCAAGGGCGACGTAGCATTGTGATCGAGATAGATCCGGTCCAATTACTGGTTCGCTTCCCCTGCGTTCGTGCGGATAGCAGAAGCAAAGTTGGCGTTGTTCGCGTTGGCGTTTGTGCCAGCTTCGCGAGACTTACGCATGAGATCTCCGAGAGTCGTTGTCGCGAGATATTCCTGCATGATGTTGCCGAGGTTTTCGAAGTAACCCTTCGTGAGGTGGAACTCAGAAGTGTCGACGATACCATTCACGTCATTGCCGTTCTCATCTTTCATGATTTCGATACCAGAAGATGGGATGCCGATGATGTCGCGAGCTGGGTTGATGTTTTCACCAACGCAATCGAGAACGTCTTTAACCGAGATTTCGTCCATAGAGCGAGCAAGTACGTATCCGCCGCCTGGGCCGCGAACAGACTTAACTACTTTACCGGTACGAAGCTTGCGGAAAAGCTGCTCGAGATAGTGAAGTGAAATAGACTGGCGAGTTGAAATTTCCTGTAGGCGAACAGGGTTGCCATTGCTGTTGAACGTAAGGTCCAACATAGCTCTGACTGCGTAACGGCCTTTCGATGTAAGTCTCATAGTCTTCCTCCATAAAGAAGTGGTTGGTTATGTAATCCGAGTTTGTCTTCTTCCTTGACACCCGGGAGAGGTCTTTTAGTTGACTCTTTCAAGTCAGACTAAAAGTGTCTCCCGAATAGTATGTCCCCCGGGTCTTTCCGCCGTCAAACTCTTTTTCCGCCCCTATCGATAAATTAAATCAAAAGAAAAGATATTGAAAAAACATGAGAGATATCAATAGATTTGCGCTGAGACAGCGGGGGGCGGTGTCGATTTGCCCCTATGGCAAAATTTTCCGACTAAGTCAGTTACCCGTACTTTTAGTCATCAATCAGGGTCGAAAGTGAGAAATTGCGAGAAGGTTCTTCGCCTTCCGCGCCCGGTTTTCCGAAGCTCAACTCCAAAGTGTAGCTACTCCAGGTCTCAGGAAGCTCGCGCAAAAGGCGGCGAGAAAACTTCCCACCCCACTCGGCCAAGAAATAATGTTTACCTTCCATGTAGAGCGGAATCTCTAACGGGATCAATTCGTCTTGCGCTTCGATCCGATAGAAATCACCGTGCAAAACCTGACCACACTCGCTGAGTACCGAGTACGTCGGGCTCATCACTTCACCTTCGCCGATGAAATGCTGGCAGAACGTCGTCTTGCCCACGCCCATAGGTCCATCGAGCACAACCAAAGCAGGCGACTTCGTGAGCTCTTTCAGTTCGTACACAATATAAGGAAGATCGCTCGGGTAGACTTTCTTCCACTCGCGAATGAGTTTCTTTGTCATATTACTCTTCCCCATCAAGGCGGTTGAAGACTTCAGGGAGTGTTTCAATCAGGCTCGTCGCGGTCATGGTGCGTACACCGAATTTCTCCGCAGCAAATTGTCCTGCGAGTGTATGGATATAAACACTCAAAAGAGCGGCCTGATTCACATGTTCATAGCGCTGAAGAAGCGCATCGGATTCACTACGCAGACCGGTGTCTTGTGCGAGCAATCCGCCGAGAATACCCGCCAGCACATCCCCGACTCCACCTGTGGCCATGCCGTCGTTCGGTGAAAAATTGAAAAATGTTTTGCCGGAGGCAAGACCCAAGTAGGTACAAGGGCCTTTCAAAAGAATCGTGCAATTGGTGCGCTCAACCGCCTGGCGCAAGCATTCTACCGGGCGAGTCTCCACTTCTGCTTGAGTGATGCCGCAGAAGCGGGCGAACTCACCGAAGTGCGGAGTGAGAATGGTGGGAGCGTGGCGCATGCTGAAAATCTGAGAGTCTTCTTTGAGGCTCAAAGCATTGATGGCATCGGCATCGAGAACGAGAGGCCCTGAGAAGTTATTGAGAATCTCCAGCACCAAACGACGAGCGCGCGCCGAGCGACCGAGGCCTGGGCCAATCACAAGTGAACTGTATTTATTCAAACCGGCCAACACCTTCGGCCATTTAGATTCATCATTGGGAATAAAGCCTGTCATCACTTCGGGAATCAAGCGCGAGACCATTTCAGGATACTGTGGCTCCCACGTTGAAGCCGTGACGAGTCCTGAGCCGGTTTTAAGCGCAGCCCCTGAGGCCATCACCAGCGCGCCCGTGAGTCCGTGTGAGCCGCCCACCACGAGGGTGTGACCGAAGATTTTTTTGTCGGCAAATTTATTGCGCGCATTGGTTTGGTACGGAAGATTTTCGCGCGTAAGAAGGAACTTATCGCCTTTCTCCATGGAGAGCTGCGGAGGGAAGCCCACTTCTAACGTTGAGATTTCGCCACACAAGCGCGCTCCATCGGCCACGAAATGACCAATCTTAGGAAAGCCCACCGCAAGAGTGAGATCGGCCTTGATGGCGTTGCCTTGCACGAGACCGGTGTCCCCTTCAATCCCCGTCGGGATATCCAGTGCGACGGTGTAGTTGGCATTGTCATTCACGAAGTGAATCACATCATAAATGAAGTTCGAGAGTGGCAGGCGCACGCCGGTGCCAAAGATCGCGTCCACCACTACTTTTGGAAGGGTGTTTTGTGCGAAGTAACTCTCAAGACCGGAGAGGTCCTTAATAGGATTGATTCTTACGCCGTAAGCGCGCGCCATTTTAAGCTGCACTTGCGCCTCTGGGCTGCAGGTGGCTTCATCAAACAACAAGAACGCACGCACGCTGCGACTTGGTTGCACCAAATGACGAGCGAGTGAGAGCCCATCAGCGCCGTTGTTGCCTTTACCAACCAGCACAACCACGTCGACTTCCGTTTCAAACTCTTTCAAGCGCTCTTCAAGCACCTGGGCGCCTAACAAGCCGACGTTTTCAACGATCAAGTGCTCGCTGAAAAAATGTTTTTCAGAGGCAATAGTTTCGATCTCTTTCATTTCTGCTTGGGTGACAATTCTCATACTCGCTCCTCAGCGCATCTGCATTTGCGCGCGCAATTGGACCACCACATGTTCAAGGCCCGTGTACAGCGCCTCACCCACAATCCAGTGGCCAATATTATATTCCTCGAACAACCCTTGTTTTAAGAGCGGCGCCAATGACAGATCCGTCAAACCATGGCCGGCGTGAAAACCACGTCCCGCCGATTTGATCTCACCATGAGCCCGCGCGTAGAGGTCGAGGTACTTTTGTAATGGTTTATTCTGTAAAAAATCTTTGGCGTAATCGCCGGTGTGGATTTCCACCGCGTGCACCGGCAGCTTCAAGCTCTGGGCAATGGCACCAGGAGAGGCTTCGATAAAGAGCGATACTTTAGTCGCCGGCGTTTTGTGCGCTAATTGATCAATCGCCTTGAGAATACGGGTAAAGGTCGCGCCATCTTCCAGCGCCAGGCCACCTTCAGTCGTACGCTCTTCACGTTTCTCTGGAACCAGACACACCCATTCGGGTTGTTGACGACAAGCAATCTCGACGATGTCGGGGTGACATCCCATTTCAAGATTGAGCGGACGATTGAACTTCTTGCACCACTCGTGCACCGGGGCGACGTCTGCGTCTTGGATGTGACGACGGTCTTCTCGCAAATGAATGGTGATCTGATCCGCGCCGGCCTTGAGAACAGCTTCGGCGGCACGAGAGATCGAAGGATACTCTTCCCCACGCTGCTGGCGCAGAGTCGCTACGTGGTCAATATTGACACCTAAGCGCGGTTGCATGGCCTACCCCAACTGTTTGGTCACCACATCCGTCAGACTGCGACAGATGCGTTGAACTTGCTCTTCATCACGGCCTTCCACCATCACGCGCGCTAAGTGTTCAGTCCCAGAATAGCGCAACAGCAAGCGGCCGGTGCCTTTGAGTTCATCTTCCGCTGT